>NZ_CP056424.1:0-4009 GCF_013747755.1 Citrobacter sp. RHBSTW-00524 | reverse complement strand
ATATATACCACTATATACTACATTCCAAATTTCTTCTTCCTCTTAGGTTGCTGATCTTCGAATTCCGGCATTGGTTCCGGCTCAGGCTCTTCAATTTTTGGTTGTGGTTGGTTCATAGGAGACATTCCAGAGCCTGAACCCATTTTTCCGCCTCCATTATTTCCACCGGTTCCGGTTCCTGTGCCTGTTTTAGGTTTTGTTTCTAACTCTGTCTTTAATATATGTTCGCCAAATTCATTTATTACATAACTACTAACGAAATTTTGAGGATCTTCTTTTTCTTCTTTTTTATTTTTATTTACATTAGGTTTTGATTTAAATATATGCTGGGTCTTTTTGTATAATGCCTTTAAATTATCAATGATTGACCTTGCAAGAGGCTTTTTCTCTATTTTCATAGTTTCCTCTGGCTGAGGTGGTTTGGTTTGCTGTAAGTATGTTGCATTAGCTATTTTTAATAATAATGCTTTTTCTTTTTGCTCCATAGCTCTTAATTTTTGACCTTTTCGCCATTGGTGCCTGTGTATCCTGGTCATTGGCGTTCTGTCCAGTTCAATAGTTTTTGAAATCCACTTGGCTTTCTCTTTCTGAGTTTTAGCAAAAACAGCCTTTCTTTCTGCCTCTTCTTTTTGGTCTTTTAATGAACGGGAGTCAATACGAGATTTATGACCATATTTTTTTAATCGGTCATTTGCTATTATTTCCCAGTTAACTCGCCAGGCTTCAATGTTTTCTCTATTATTCCATTCTCTTTGTTTGTTCCCAAATCCATTTGGGCTAACAGTTCTTAAAGTTAGCATTACATGAGCATGAGGGTTATGACTATCAAGATCATGAAATGCTATGTCTGCAATCATTCCATAATCCACGAAATTTTCTTGGCAGTAATCGAGGACGATCTGCTTCTTCTGGCCGTCGTCAAGCTCCTTGGGAATGGCTATGTCCAGATAACGGCATAGTTCGGCATCCTTTCGCTTCTCGCCAGCCTCTACGGCATTCCAGAGGGTGCCTGAGTCCTTCACCAGTTCGGCAGGTGTGCCGGCAGGGGAGAGGATAGCAGAGCCGAAAAATCCCTCTTTTTTTGTATAATCCCAGGTTGCCCCGGTTCGATTATCTTTTGTCTTTTCTCGGTTTTGATATGCAGATAAATAAACCGAAGATTTACCTTCTGATCTTCGTAATTTTTTAAAGCTGATATGAAATGTCGCCATAGTCTACCCCTTACTTTTTTTTGTCTTTTGAATTTTGGTTTTTAGCCCCGCAGGGCCCATACGTCGCTTGCGACGTGTAAGTGGGCATTACTAATATTATTTTTTCGGTTGCACCTCAAAATAATAAGTAATGAACCCCAGGCTTCGCCCAATATTAAATATTATTTATTTTATTCTAAAATATATTTGACTAAAGTAAATAATGGAGGTAATAAATAACAAAATAAATAATTAGGAGGGTATTATGAATAAACTTATAACAGAGGCAGAAGGTGCAAGAATCGAAAGTGTTTTTAAATACATATTAGAGGCATCTGAAAGCATATTAATAGAGCATGGGCATGTTATTACGGGGCAAATAATAAAAAACAAAAAGTTCTTTGCTGATAACGGGCATAAAGATTTTGAAAGGTTAGAGTATTACCTTAGCTCGGCAATTAGTTCTCTTGTCGAGGATAAGGTAACAGAAGGCATTAAAGACATTAACACGGATGAGAACCTTGTTTTTAAAAAAATAAATGAATTGAGTGATAAGGAAAAATTAATTTTAGCTGAGTGTATTATTAAACATTTTGAATATTCAAATATTAGAGGAATGCAAAAAGCTTTTAATATTTTTGGGGGTGATAAATGAGTAAATCTACTGCACAGCAGATCGCAGATTTGCAAAATAAACTACAAGCATTAAGGACAAAAAAAGCAAGACAGGACCGAAGGGAAGAAACGAGACAAAAAATAATCCTGGGTGCAGAAGTGGCTAAGGTTTTAGGTAAAAAACCAGAGGAAATTAACAAGGCTTTAATTCTTGGGTTGTTAAGTAAAATAAATGAACTTGACGAAGAAGAAAAACAAGAATTCACACGATTAGGATTAAATATTTTAGAAGAGTGGAAGAATGAAAATCGTAAACCGTGAACAATAAAAAACCAGCCGATCTTGGCTGGTTTTTCATTGTGAAGGGTTGCCAGCCGTAGGCTGGAGGTTTTAAGGTTGCCAGAGGGCCTCTGGTGGCTGGGTGGGTTTGTTGATTTGTTGGTACCAGAGTGTCCCTCACCTATCCAGACACAAGCCCGGATACGGGGAAAGGGGGAAAAATCCCCCCAGGGGTGGAGGGTTTGGTTAGGTTAGGGGGAAAAACTGCTTAGAAGTCGTTACAGGCTGTTTTGAGGCATATCTAAGGCAACATAACGGCGATACAGGGCAACGGCTCCGTGATACGAACAGCCCATTTTGTCGGCTACCTGTTGCCATTTCAGCCCCTGGCTTCGTAGTTCGTAAGCCTGGCGACGGCGATCCATTGCTGTTTGTTCATAATCTTCACGAGGTTGTGAAAAATATTTTCTTACTGTTCTTTCACAACGACCCGTCATTTCCATTATTTCTTTTGCTTTTATTTTTTTACCATTAATGATCATAAAACCCCCTTGCTCATTAATATGTCTAACATTTCATTTTTAACATTGGTTTTTTTAGTTTTTCCTTTGTTTTTTAAACCTCTATTTGATTGTATTAATGAAAATGTATGGCTATCAAAATTTTTCCAGGTCCAACGGGCTATGCTTCTTGCTGTTGCTTTTAACTCTTTGTATTGTAACGGATTTAGTGGATTGCAAAAAGTATTTAAACCCTGCGCTTTTAATAGTAGTTCGTTTTCGAATTTCTCGAAAGTAGATATTTTTTTGAAATTTAAAACCGTTCTGTAAGCATATTGTCGTAAGTCTTCGAATAAATTAACATTGCGACCTAGACCATAAGCCTCGCTTTTTTTCTCTTGTATTTTAGGCTTTTCTAAGTCCACAAAATCAGCTAAATAATCCAGGTCGTAAAGGTCAGCACCTGACCAGAACGGCGACCAGTGATTATTGAGTGGATTTTTTGTAATCAATCCAGCAAACCCCAGATCTGCTTTTAGTTTTTTCGCCATAGCCATTTCAACGGCAGCGGCATACTTCAACGGCTTCAACCTTGCTTGTTGTGTCTTACAAACACCTGCTTTAAGCATGTACCCGTAATGGCAACGACCTGTCTTTGGTGTTTTTGTAATAAAGTGAGGTATGGGTAAGCCCACCTTCTCAAATGTATAGAATGAGTTTTTCTTATCTAAATCAAAGAGTAAGCAAGTTTGGATTGCTGGCTGATTTGCCTGTAAATACAGCATTTCTAAGGCTTTTGCCTTGTTCCTTATGCTTAATCCCATATCGAGGTTATTTGTACAATAAGGCTTGTTAGGCATTTGATTTTTAAAAAAATCGATGTTATGTTCTTCTTGTATTATCATTTTTTCAGTCCTTTTTATCTGGCCCTACTCTCTGTTTTCTGTCGCCAAAACAAAATCGCAGAGGGTGGGGTTTTTATTTTTATAGGTTTTTCAATCCTGTACCAGTTCTAACCGATCTTAAAAATTTGTCAAGTGTGCGCCTTAACCATATCAGATAACAGCCCAACGAAGTTGGGGCAGTTCTTTACATACGGCAGCAAAGCATTACTATCAGATCTATGGTGCGAAGCATTACCGAAGATAGAAAAACAATAAAAAAAGAAAAAAGAGTATTGTTCGAAGAAAAATTGGCGATTCGATTTTTTTTGGTGAATATATGAAAAAAAAGAAAGTGCAGAAAAAACGGAAAAGAAATAAGCATAGTAAATTTTTTAAAATGCTTATGAAGTCAGTTAATGAAGCTGTGGCAATACATAAAGGGGAAATAGAACCGGCGAGGATCACAACTCTAAAAATGTAGTATATTATAGTATAGTATTAAATAATATTAAGTTGTATTAAGTGATACTACTATATAGGA
>NZ_CP056423.1:0-47363 GCF_013747755.1 Citrobacter sp. RHBSTW-00524 | reverse complement strand
TGGCCAGTGGGGGTGATAATGGCTATTACAGAGTACAAATATCAATCTCCCCTCGATAAGGGGTACATCTTGATTAAGGTAAATCGCTCCCAGCACAAGGTGATTTTTCGGGCGCGGAGGATCCGTTTGTGGAGTGCGCCAAAGTATTTTTACAACGGCGAAACGGTCATCGTAGAGCACCTAACAGCCCGTTGGTTCTTGGCTCTGGTTTTTATTCCTATCCTGTTAATTGGGCCGTTTCTGTATGGGATTCCACGAACCTGGAAAGACCTGAAACGAGAGTTGTTTCAGAGAAAATACGGAAGTTTTTCATCTGATAGCTGGAGGGTTATCCCTGGAAAACATTTACCCGAAGAGCAACCTATTATTGATGAATGGCTTAAGCAGAGTTAAACGGCATAAGCTATAACTGATCATCTACTGATCAGTTATTAAAGCAAACTATAAATACACCTGTCCCCGTGACTGGTCACAGGGTAAAATATTGACTTAAATTATTGACGTGCGTGACGTTTGGACGGTAGAGTTAGCCCGTTGCGGCAAAATCCGCAGCCGGGCGTGAGAACCCGTGTAAACGAAGCGCACAACACGCGCCAGCGTGTTTTTTTGTGCCTGTACCTGCGTACATCTGAATTATGGTGGCTCAGGCGGGGCCGACTACGGTCGGGCCGGTTTCTTCGTTTACCGGTATTCTCACCCCCGTCTGGGCTACCACCCCTTAGAGCGTGAGAACTCTGGTGGTAGCACGGTCCCTTAAACGGAGTGCATACCATGTTCAAATTCAAATTTGCGGCAGTCGTCCGCACAGATAAAAAATCCCATATCCATCAACTGACCACGATCGCCCCGTCCGAACGGGAAGCCCGTCGCCAGTTTGCCAGCCGCTTTGTGCTCGTTCTGTCTGCCCGTATCCCGGTTAGCGTGGTAGCCGTATGAATCAGGTACAGCTAAACACCCAGGGCCATCTGGAGCTGCTTGATGAACGCCTGGCGCAAGTTGAAGCACTGGTATCATCAGTACACCGCACAATCTCCAGTTATGAAGCATCGTTGTACATGCAGGAGGCTGCGAAACTCCTTGTCGTAGCTCGCGAACTGACACAGGAAGCGCGCGGCTGTTCGCTGTCCCTGTCGGCACAACTAAATGATAAGGGGGGAGAATGAGCGCTCTTGCCATATTTTCATTTCAGGAAAACCACCCAGTACGCTGGAGGAAAAGGTTTTACCTGCTCATTTCGTGCTGGCCATCGAGAAACTGGAGGTGTTATCTGCAAAATTAGCGGCACCTGCAGTCGCTGATAAATAGGGCTGGCCAGCCCGAGTTTATGCCCCGCCTTGGCGGGGAAGTCCCTGCAGTCGGGACGGCGATGTCTGTTGTTGCAGCTGCGGTTCCCGCCTCATCCTTCTGTTTCTTGCAGGGAACGGGCAGGGACAGGCCACTAAAACAGAGCCACCGGCAACTACCGGTGGCTTTTCTGTTACTTGAAGTATGTTTTCCACGCGGCCTGCATGGCCATTAGCTTATTATCGGCAGCGCCGCTCCAGGCATACTGGCGACCATCATATTCAAACTCCACCATAAACGTTCCATCACCGTTATCCCTGGGGGCTTTAAATACTGGCTTCGCGGGCTTGCTTTCCTCTGAGGCACTATCATCGGTGTCGCCAGGCTTATCTCCAGCTTCCTCTGTTTCGCCCTCATCCAGGTCGATTTCATCCTCATCCAGGTCGATTTCATCCTCATCCAGATCGTCTTCTTCCAGGGATTCTTCATCTACATCCTGCTCTTCCACTGGTACTGTTTCTTCTTCATCATTCAGTATGATAGCGGGTGCTTCTGTTTTCAGTTGCCACTGTCCGTTTTCGCCTACGACCTGACCTAAAGCATCAGCAGCAAACTCCAGATAGCGGGAGATCATTCTGGTGCTGAAGTTATAAGGGCGCAAAGTGCTGTTGGTAATTTTTATATCGGGGTCTTGCTCCACCAGCTGCTTCACAGCTTCATGAATACGGATACCGGCATCACCTCTGGCGAAGCCTGGCATCTCTTCATCCAGCTTCTGTAGAGCCGCAAGCCGGGTATTTTCTTCACCAACATCCGGCCTCCAGGTTCTGGAAAAGTTCGCTAATTTAAACTGTTTGTAGTGTAGCTGGGTGTTCTCGTCGTCATGACCGAGTACCTCCATAAAGAAAACGTCTTCATCGACATTTTTCCACCGAGGGTCGACGCGGAAAAACATTTCATAGGCGATACGTGCATAAATAGCGCGGCTATCTTTATAAACGCGACGGTCGTCGCCTAAAAATGATTTTACCCACGGATTAAAAGCTGTTGCGAGAATAGCATTAATTCTGGCATTTTCAGAACGTGTATCATTTTCACCATACCCTTTAATAACTTCACTGAAGTCGGCAGCAGCAGGACAGGAGCGAAGTTCATAAACTAAATCAACGAATAATTTTGCGTCGCATAGTGTATATATATTTCGTGACGTGCCTTTGTCTTCAGAGCGTTTTTTAGCTTGTCCAATAAAGTTAACTGTATATCTTCCGGAAACAGAGAACTCTCCCTGAAGCATTATTTCAATCATCCTGCGCCCGGATAATGCGGCAAGTGCAAAAGCCAATGGGGCCATACCACGACGAGTTGTTAAATCGAAGGATGCCAATGGTTTATTTATAATGTCGTATATGGCCTGCATATAGCGAGGATAGTCAATCACAACCACGCTGCGCTTTTTCTCACTGAGGACGTCTGCCCAGCGCTGTTGGATAGACGCTCTCTCAGCAGAACTGAGCTGTAGGTGATACAACACCTCATGGTTAACCTTGAGATGGTTTAACTCTTCTAAAAGGGAGGAACCTTGTTGGAATAACTTATAGAGATAGTCCCGATTATCTTTCCAGTTATCACTTTTTAAATCACTAATAGCAAAACTCCACTCCGGATATTTATTTGCAAGTTTTGTTATCTTTGATTCACTATTTTTTGCACCAATTTTTAAATTGGATAATTCTTCCGCTAAAGGCATTATTGATTTTAATTTACTTTGCAATGCTGACATGTTCTGGCGAATAGATGCAGCAGGCATAGTTAGCCATGAAGATAATTCCTCACTATATAAAGGATACTTTCCTGACAACCTATTTATATTACTTTCAAAACTATGATGAAGTTTATCATCAAAGCGCTTTCTTGCGCGGCTCATATAAGCATTAAAGGTATTTGCTGTTATTCTTTTTGATAAACCTTTTCCACGGAATTTTCTTTTATCGTTAAATAATGCGTTTTTATATTTTATTGCCGCTGCTTTAATTTTTTTTGTTTTATCACCCTGCGGGCGATCAGAGGCGTCGATTGTCTCAACCTCTTTCACAAGCGAATTAATAAGTTCACCAATCTTTACTTTGCTCATCATGGCTCTCCTGTTTTGGCCCTTCAATTATCATAACACAATAAGAGAAAGATAACACAATCAAAACACAATAAATGCGTTGATTTATAATAACACTTTCACACAATTGCAAGATAACACAATTGAACTCAATACACAAATCAATGTTGTACTGTGTTATGATAATCAGCACATGATTGCCCATTATACGCGCGTATAATGGGCAATTGCGTGCTGATACATAATATATATATGTTATGATAAATCTCAATTGTGTTATCTTTGGTGATCTAATTGTGTTATGATGCGTTGACTTGTTCGATTGTGTTATGATAATCTCGTTTTCACATTGATAAACAAATCATTGATTTTACGATCTCTACTTGTGTGATGATTTGTTTTGGTTAGTGAGTAATGTGATAACGATCATAAAATGAAGGTGGGAATTCGTATGTTTCATTAAAGAATGGAGGGGTTTTGATTTATAAAATATCATTTAAAAACATATAGTTAGATTAAATTCTATCAAAGTGACCGACTCATTTCTCACAATAAGACTTGGGTTGCGTCACAAAACGCTTAGCCAGGTGGTTAAATTTTTAGCTTTGCTTTTTTCATTAAGCTTTGCTTTTTTTACGAAACTTTGCTTTTTTTAAGCAAAGTGATATAAATAACGCAAAGAAAAACGCTCATAAGAGAGGATAGAATGTCGCTTATCAATTTGTTACATGAGTGTATCAGACGTGGTCAGGAGATGACTCAGGCCATAGCAATCGCTCAGTTCGGTGATGATAGCCCTGAAGCTCGTCGCATTACTCGTCGCTGGGGAATTACCGAAGTTGCTGACTTGATTGGGGTTACACCGCAAGCAATAAGAGATGCTGAAAAAACGGGGCGTCTTCCTGCGCCTGATTTTGAAACTCGCGGCAGAGTAGAGCGCCGTGCTGGATACACGATTGACCAAATAAGCAACATGCGTAGTGTTTTTGGTAATCCAAATCAACGTCCGGAAAGTAAGAACCCTGTTGTTCTCTCCATAATGTCACATAAGGGTGGTGTCTATAAAACTTCGTCTGCCGTACACCAGGCGCAATGGCTGGCATTGCAGGGACACCGCGTGTTACTTGTCGAAGGGAATGATCCACAAGGAACAGCATCTATGTATCATGGGTATGTTCCTGATTTACATATCCACGCAGAAGATACCTTGCTCCCATTTTATCTCGGTGAACGAGACAACGCAGAGTACGCTATAAAACCTACCTGCTGGCCAGGACTGGACATCATTCCTAGTTGCCTAGCTCTGCATCGCATCGAAACCGATTTGATGCAATATCATGCTCAGGGGAAATTACCACATCCTCCGCACCTTATGCTTCGAGCCGCTATCGAATCTGTATGGGATAACTACGATATTATCGTAATAGACAGCGCTCCTAACCTCGGTACCGGCACTATTAATGTCGTTTGTGCCGCTGATGTAATCGTTGTCGCTACACCTGCTGAATTGTTCGATTACGCATCCGTACTTCAGTTTTTCACTATGCTGCTGGACCTACTGGAAACCGTTGATTTAGGTGGATTCGAGCCTACTGTCCGTTTGTTACTGACTAAATACAGCACGGTTAACGGAAATCAGTCCAGATGGATGGAGGAACAAATACGAAATACCTGGGGCGCGATGATATTGCGGCAGGTAGTACGGGTCACAGACGAGGTAGGAAAAGGCCAAATAAAAATGCGTACCGTTTTTGAACAAGCCGCCAACCAGCGGTCAACGCTGAATGCCTGGAGGAATGCGGTATCTATTTGGGAACCTGTCTGCATGGAAATTTTCGACGACTTGATCAAGCCACGTTGGGAGGACTAATAATGAGACAACGCACTCCGCTAAAAAATGCACCCGATATCGACAAATTTATGAGCAATACACACCACGCTCCAAAATCTCAGCCCGTATCGCCAATGGTAGGAGATTTGCAGCGCCAGCTTAGTTCGCTATCAGGGAACAGCATTACACTTCCCGTTTGTGGCCGCAACGTAACATTCAAGCTGGAAACCGTTCCTGCAGATAAAGTTGAAATGGCCACAATGGTCTGGCTGGGTAACGAACGCGATCAGGAATTGCTGAACGAATCAGCACTCGCGGACCTGATCCCATCGTTCCTCACATCAGGACAGCAAAACCCAGCGTTCGCGCGCAAGATTTCGGGCATTATTGAAGTTGCGGACGGCTCGCGTCGGCGCAAAACAGCTATCATCACCGGCACTGACTACCGTGTGTTAGTCGGGGAGTTAGACGACGAACAAATGCAGTGGTTATCGCAAGTCGGTAACGACTACCGCCCAACCAGCGCATATGAGCGAGGAAAAAGATATCAACGTCGACTGAACGATTTTGATGGCAACGTAAAAGCGCTGGCAGAAGCAGAGGGTATAGATAGAAATATCATAACCCGCTGTATCAACACAGCAGGCTTACCAAAAGAGATTCTGGCTATCTTCCAACATCCAGGGGAACTCTCTGCTAGGGCCGGAAACGATTTATTCAAAGTTTACCAAGCCAACGAGAGAGCGATGCTGGATGGTGCGCGGCAGCTGCTAAACATGAAGCAAGCCGGAGAGATTCTTGAACCAACTAGGATTATCCAGATACTGCATGACGTAATCCTGATGGAGAAGCAAGAACCACCAAAAACAGAGAAAACTTATGGCGATGCCGTTGTCGCTAAATACAAGGGTAATTTTGTTACTCTAAAATTAGACAACCGCAAGATCCCCTCTCATTTGATGGAAAAAATAGAGGCGTTACTGGAATCCGAGCTTGGCGAAGCCAAATCTTGAAAACCCGATGTATCGAAGTACGTTCGGTTTTATTGATGATCGCCCAGCGCAGGTAATGCCAGTTAGCTAAAGAACTAACAGGCATTACCTGCTACCCTCTCCGCTATCGAGGTGGGCATGAACATGCTCCCCGTTATGCAGCATAGACAAAATTGCAGCAATGCACGTTACACCAAGGATAGGAGCTAAATTACAACTATGTTTACTTACTGGTTCTTAAGTCTTAAAAAAAAGGTTTCTCCAGTATCCGCATCTGTATTCTTCAATTCATCACAAGCAAGTAGAAAAAAGAAAAACAAAATACTCGTTAAAGCTGGCATAGAAGCGAATGGAAGCTTCACTGTCAGACCACCGTTTTTCTTTGAGAAAGGGAATGTTCAGATAGGAAATAACTCTTACATAAACTCAGGATGCGTCATTTTAGATCATGCGCAGGTAGTTATCGGCGAAAGCACCTTCATTGGGCCACGTGTAACACTCACAACTGTTGCTCACCCAATTTCCCCTAAAGAAAGATGCGACCGGTTACTAATGCACTCCATACACATAGGAAATAATGTTTGGATCGGTGCAGGTGCCGTTATTTTACCAGGCGTAACTATAGGGGCGGGTAGCATAGTAGCAGCAAACAGTGTTGTTAATTGTGATATCCCACCTAATTCACTTTATGCCGGAGCACCAGCTGTATTCAAAAAAACATTAGAATAATTTATATCATATCAGGCATGGGCGGCCAGTTAATATCTGGTGCATCCTCTGACTGGATACGATTAATTAATACACGATACTTTTTCCATTTAATCAAAAGAGCCGCTTCACTTTCTGTTGCGATATCAAGGTCAACAGCATCCTGAAGCGGTGCTATTTTAGAGGTAGCTAATCCAAGAAGTTCATCCTTTTGTTGAGCGGCCTGTAACACCTTAGCTGCTCTTTCCGCATCTTCATCATGTATCCATGACTTACCATCCCATTTAACATACTCACCATCAGGAGCGAAAGAAACGGTGTTATCAGGTAATGGTCCCAAAGTCTCAACATTAACAGACTGACCAGTTCGGGTGTCGTAAACAATTTTCCCTCGATGGTCTTCAACAAGAGACCACTTGCCTGAATCAGAATTAAATACAGCAACAAAGCCATCTGGTACTGGCGGTGGTGCAATATCAGTACTGTATGCAGGTAAACCAGTATTTGCTGGGATATATCCATCTCCCTTGCCGATAAATTCATTCGTGGCAGATGATAGGTTGTAAATAGTAATAGTGCGATTGGTATTACTCATTTTAAAAGTCATTATAAAACTCCATTGCAGGATGAATGAACAGCATGCTGTCTTCCAAGAGCATACTGCCAGTTAATGCAGGATGATGGGGTTACAATACTGCGCCACGCCAATTTCATTTGTGCTGCTACACTGTCAGGCGATACCTGCCCACATCCTGCCCCCATAGCAGGGAAAACAACACGCCGAATTTTATTGCGTTCAGAGTATGTTTTGTTGTGGTGATATACCGCAAGCAAAGCTGCGCGTGTAGAAAGGTAAACTGCGTCAGTGCCGCTGATAATCAAAGGCACGCGCATCGTAGGAGCGTGAACCAGCCAGGGATGTTTATGATCTCCGCTCCCAATAACAAAAGCAGAACCAACAGGCTGCTCACCCAAATATTCATTAACAATATGTTGCTGAACTCTGCTCATCAACTGCATGCCAAAAAACGCTGTAATAGCAGCATCAACACCTCCATCCATCAGACCAAAAGAGTTAGCGGCACTGACCATACAATCAAAGTCTGGAATTGCTTGAAACGGTTTACTGATAATTTCTACATTTTCATCATCAGAAAAATGCCGCTCAAATGCTTTCGCGATTTCAGGAACAGGAGCTGAAAGAATTAATTTAATCATGCAAGCCTCACAATATAATTGAATGCAGTGTTTCTTACGGTGTTTTCAGCATGACCTGACGGAGAAACAGTCACACCGTGGCTGTGCGCGCCAATATAGACAGAGTGGGCATGTGCCCCAATGCCAACAATATGACTATGTGCACCTATATAAACGTTGTGTGCATGAGCGCCGTCAGTGGAGGTCGTTCGCGTGACAGCCCCCATGTTTTGGTTTCCGGCTGGATATCCCCAACCTGCTTGCCATGCCAGGAATGAGTAATTGTGCGCGTGAGCACCCTGAACATCGGTTGTTTTTGTACCGTAATCAAAACCTGTTGTTTCTTTATTTCCGTAATCAAATCTGGTGGTGTCACGGTTTCCGAGGTCGGTAGCTGCGACCTTCGCACCATGGTCGTGTGACTTAATACCGTCAAGTTCCTGAGACAATACAGCACGACCATCAGGTCTGCCCTTTATCGTCTGGCCGCGCATATCTGGAATAACGCCGGATGGATACGCTACAGCAAGTAATGGGTAAACAGACTTATCAAACGGCTGGCCCTGCATTAATGCATAACCCGCTGGAACTGTGTCAGATGGCCACGGGACAGGTGCCCCAACAGGATAAGACTCGGGTGGCAGATTAGCGGTGTTGAAATCCCGTCGCCAGCCAGGCAAATAATCATCACCATGATTGATGTAGGTAAACTGGGCAGAGGGCGTTCCATTTCCTGCGGTGGTAGTTGGCGTGGTGACACGAATAGTCATCGCGCCACGCACTCCCATAACCTCAACTACCGCGCCGGCTAACTGGATATTCCCGCACCCGGTATCAGTAATCACCCTGTTATCAGCATATGACCAGGCTCCTTTGCACATCCAGTACGGATGATTAAACGCCCCCTGCGATTCAAGCCAAACAATAAACTCCGCCGTCGTCCAGTTGCCACCCCCGCCAATGCTTACAGAGCCGCTAAATGCTCGCGCCGCGCCGATGTGACATGTAAACGTATCCGGTTGTGGTACATCCCTGCCGTTCTGGTCTTTTTGCAGTGATCCGGCAGCACGATTTATCGTTTCTTCTAAACCAAGGTATCGGAGAAGCGCGGGAACGTCCTTTCCACTCAAATTTGTCAACGTACCATCAAGCGGTTGTTTACCCGCCAATGCATTGAGCATCGTGGTTGCAAAGTTGGGATCATTGCCTAATGCCTGCGCTAACTCAGCCAGGGTGTCCAGAGCTTCCGGAGATGAGCCAACCAGCGCGGCAACAGCTGCGTGAACAAACTCAGCATTAACAATTTGTTGGTTGTTAACGGTCAGTGGTGGCGTAGGAGTGGTTGGCGTTCCCGTCAGCTCAGGACTGTCCAGCGGAGCTTTCAGTTTCGTCAGGTCTTTGACTTTTTTAACGGCTTTCGGTGTCGCTGCAAGGGCTTCACTGTCGCTGTCGTCATCGCTGCTTAACTTCACCAGCCCTTTTTGCGTTGTGCTGGCGTCTCCCAGCTTCAGACCTTCAGCGATATCCCGCGCTTCATCACGGTATCCCTGTGAGGCCAGAGCTGCACTTTCAGCGCCAGCCATCGCGGCTTCTGCGCGCTGAGTATCATCGGCTACAGCTGCTTTCAGTTGATCCGAAACCTTGCCTGCAGCTTTATCTGCCGCGTCTGTCGCTGCTGTTTCAGCGGCTTGTACTGCCTCGTTCCTAGAGGTCAGTGCATCATCTCTGGCCTGTTCTGCGCGGTTGGCACTCTCAGTGGCTGCATTTTTCTGATTCTCAGCCGTTTCGGCTGACTGCAGGGCTGATGCTTCACTTGAAGATGCCGATTTAGCACTGGCTGATGCCGCAGCCTCTGATTTAGCAGCCTTTTCGCCGGACTCTCTGGCATGCTGTTCACTTAGCGCTGCAGCTTCCGCGCTGTTATTACCCTGTTCTGCAGCCTGCGTGGCAGTGAAGGCGCTTTCACGCGCTGAGGTTTCAGATGCGGCTGCATTGCCGGCATGCTCACCCGCTGTTTGTGCAGAAGCAGCTGCACTTTCGGCACTTCCCGCAGCAGACTGTGCCGAGACTCCCGCTTCCTCCTGCGCTTTCTGTGCCGTATCAGCGGCGGTTTTAGCCTGACCGGCCTGCTCCGTCGCTGTCTGTGCAGACTTTGCCGCACTGTCCGCATCCGCTGCACTAGCCAGAACATCCTGTGCTGTCTGTCGGGCATTATCGGCAGCTGAGCGGGCTGACGCATCAGCAGCATCTGCAGAGAGTGCCGCCTGGCGCTGTGACTCTGCCGATGCCGTTGCAGACAATACCGCTGAATCCTTACTTTGTTCCGCTGACTGTGCGGCCTGTTCGGCGCGTTCTCGATCCTTCTCTGTTGCACCGCTCAAATCCACTACGCGGTTTACCATTTCCTCAAAGCGTTTCATCACCTCCGGGCGCAGGTCCGCATCCTTTGGCGCATCGAGGAAAGCATTCAGGGTATCCGGCGCATCGGTCGGGACCACGTAAATATCACCGGCCACGGAGGGAGGAAAACCTTCCCGCAGCAGTGACACACTGTAATAACCCGGTTCAGCCTCAATGCTGTAATGGCCATTCGCATCCGTAACAGAGGATGAGGTCACCTCAACCACAACGGTCGGGCTGGTTTTCCTGGCACTCAGCTGAATGGTGCAGTCCTGTACGGGTTTTCCCGCACCATCTCTGAGAATGCCTGATATAAGTACCGGCATAGTACCTCCATAAAAAAACCGCCCGAAGGCGGTTTCTGTTGTTAGCTTATTGTTATCCCGGCTGATGACTTTTTCGTCACAATAACCAGCAGGTCACTAATTCTGGAATGTGGCCAGCCGCTGCCGTTGCCGCGAGTACTGACGCTAAAGCTCAGCGTCATCCTTCCTCTCCCGGCTGGCATATCCAGTGTTTGCGAAAAAACGGCCGGTACACCTATGCTTGTCTCGTTGTATATCTCCACCCCGTTTTTCCTGACAATCAGCGTACAGGCATCCCATATGTCGTTACTGGTCTGGCTGTTATACGCTGCACCCTGAAAGGCAATAGCAGGAATGGAAATCTGTCGGTCAAAAGACTGATCATCGTCAATCACGACCGTCAGCGTCCCGTTGGCGTACCGTTTTTCACCTGTGTTGGGTATACGGAAGTAAGGAAACTCCCTGCCCGCTGCCTTAACAATATCCCCAAGAATGCGCTCGGCCCGGAGCGTCCCTTTGATAGTGCAGTTTTCCTCAATTGTCACATTGCTGAGAGCGCCAGAGTTCGCGCTGATATGACCGCTGATATCCGCATTACGGGCAGTCAGCCTGCCGTCAGGCGTCAGCGTAAAGGTCGGCGGGTTTCCGCCGCTGGTGATGCTCGGCGCTGTCAGATATTTGAGGAATACCTCGTTCATAAATATCTGGTCACCCTGCATCACGAAGGCGGGAGTTTCATTGCCATTCGCCGGATTGATAAACGCGATACGGTCAGCGGCTACCAGAAACTGGCTCACCTTTCCCTCTTCCGTGTCTTCCATACTCAGGCCCAGACCAGCCACATAGTGCTTCCCGTCTTCGGTCTGCTCTATCTTTACGCCCCACATGGCATTCCATTTGCCGTTCGCGTCCTGCCACTCTTTGGAAAACTGATCCAGCCTGCTGGCGTTGTCTTCCGTCAGCTCCACCTTCTCCAGCAGCTCTTTCCCCAGGTGGCTTTCGGTGATTTTCCCTTTGAAGAAATCCAGGTAGCCCGCCGCATCATTGCTGGCCTGGCCTTTAGCCTCCACGAACGCCGATTTCCCGACCTGGTTCACAGCCCGGATATAGAAGTAATAATCCTTGCCGGGTTTGATACCGCTGCTGGCCGCAATCCAGTACAGCGCCGTGCCGAGATAACGCGCATCGGTTTCCACCTGGCGGATATCGGCAATCTGCGTATCCGTAAACCAGAACTCATACTGCACCGTGGGGTCGTATACCGCCTGGCGCGGGGTGGCGGTTATCTGGAAATAGCCGGGGGTCAGCTCAACATAAGACGGTACAGCCGGCGCGGCGATGCTGAAATCCGTGCTGGCGGGGTCGCCCTGCTGGCCCTGGCTGTTCACTGCCCGGACCGTCAGGGTGTAACGCCCCGGCGTCAGGTTGCGGAAGGTGTGCTCCGTTTCGCTCAGAGTCAGGCTGCTGGTCAGGCGGTCGCTGTTATCTTCCGCTTTCACCGTCAGACGCAGAGAGAAGTTAACGCCTTTCACCACGCGCGGCGTATCCCAGCGCGCCCGCGCCTGATACTGCCCGTCCTCTGCCAGAATCTCCGTGGTGAGATGCTGCACGGCGGGCGGTGTGTTCGTGATACTGGTTCCGGGCAACGGATCAAACTTCGCCCCGTTGTCCACGATGCTCTCTTTCTCCGGAACATGCTGCACGGCGGTGATGGCATACGTCCCGTCATCGTTCTCCCGTATAGCCACGCAGCGAAACAGGCGCTGGCGCAGGGTCGGCAGTTTCAGCCCCCACACGCTGTACGCCGCCACCCCCTCAGGTAACTGGCTGACGGTCACACGGTCCGGGGCGGGGTGCGCGGTGATCGAGACGGTAACAGGCTGGCCATCGCTGCCCACCAGGTTCAGCACCACATTGCCGCCTGCGGGTATCTCCACCTCACGGTCCAGAGTAAGCGTCCGGGACAGGCTGTCGACCGACAGGACGCGTCCGCCCACGGTCACACCGGCATAATCACTGTCGCAGACCTCAATGATATCGCCGGGAACATGTCGCAGCCCTTCGGCTCCCACGGAGAAATCCACCGTCTGCGTTTCCAGCAATTCGGTGGTGATGGCCCACAGTCCGGCGCGGTGCGCCTGCCCACGGCTGGTACAGGCAAAGGCATCCATCTTCAGGACGTTGCGACCGTAGCGCCGGATGGCGGCGTCGTTTTCAACCAGTTCAGTGGACGTTTCCCAGCCGTTGTTCGGGTCGGTGTAACGGACCTCGGCGGCATTGTGGCGCTCTTTCAGTGCGCTGAAGCTGTAGATGAACGGCGCACCGTCAGCGGGCATCACCACATTACTCTGCGTATAGGTCCAGACTTTATCGGCGGGCCTGTCCTGCACAAACGTCAGGGTGCTGCCGTTCCAGACCGGCATGCAGCGCATCAGGGAACAGAAATCCCCCAGCACGTCCCACGCCTTACGCTGGTCCGTCAGATACGCATTGCAGGTGATGCGCGGCTCTGTCCCGCCGAAGCCGTCCGGCACGGACTGATCACAATATTGCGCGATGGCGTACAGCGCCCACTTGTCCACATCGGCAACACCAATGCGGCTTCCCATGCCATAGCGCGGGTGGGTCAGCATATCCAGCACACACCAGGCTGGGTTATCTGTCCAGGCGGGTTTGAATGTCCCGTCCCAGAGTCCCGTATACGTCCGTTTTAACGGATCGTAATTTGACGGCACCTGTACGATACGCCCGCGCAGGAGATAGTTTCGCGTGACCTGCTGGCTGCCGAACTGCTCCGCGTCCACCTTTACGCCGATAACAGCGGTATTCGGGTAACGTTGTTTCACATCGATGATTTCGGTATAGCCCGACCACACCGTTTTGTTCTGCAGCAGGTCTGTCGTGCTGTCATCAGTGAGGCGCAGCATGCGGACTTCAAACGGCCGGGGCGGTAAATCATCAATCACCACGGATGCCAGAAACTGCGTGGTCGTTTTCCCCGTAATGGTGATATCCCGTTCAACCTGCCACTGGCCATCCCGGCGAAACTGAATCAGCATCTGTACGCTGGAAGGGTTACGGTCACCTTTGGTGCTGGTACTGACCAGCGACTGCACACCAAAGGTAAAGCGCAGGCGGTCCAGCGTTTTTGTGGTAATGGTGCGGGTCACCGGCTCTGATTTCTTCACCTCCACACCCAGCAGGGTTTCCGCACCGGAGTCTTCGAACCCCTCCATCGCGGTCTGCTCATCCTCCCCCACGCGGTAAACCACAGTGACACCGTGAACCATCGCATTACCGTCGCTGTCGAGGACCGGCGTTTTGTTAATTCTGACACTTTTCAGCCCGTCCACCGGACCTTCAATCGGTCCCTCGCAGATGGCATCAACAACGGTCAGCATCTGGCTGGATTTCAGGTCGTCAGGAGCCTCATGCGGCGTTTTACTGCTGCCACCACCCTTACCCATAATCTGTTCCCTCTGAAACGAAAAAACCGCCCGGAGGCGGTTCTGTGCAAATATAAATATGCTGCAATAATGTCAGCGACCGATGATCACCACCTGCCCGCCGCCACCTTCATCCCGTGTGCTGATTTCCTGGGAAATTGTGCGGGAGCCGACCAGCATTTCACCGTACAACACCGGCAGGGCATTACCCTGTGCCACCATGTTGTCCAGTGACGAAAAATACGTGTTCTGTTTGCCGTTATCGGTCTGCCTGGACGAGGGGATTTTTGCCTGCGGCGTCAGCATCTGCGCCACACCGCCCAGCATCATCGCTGCCCCCATAGAAAACAGGACCGAGGATGCCGAAATAGCACCGGCTGATAACGCGGATCCCCACAGAGCGAGGCTTCCCCCCGCCGTAAAAAAGGATGCGCCGATTGCCACAGCACCCAGCACCACCTGGAACAGACCACCGGATTTTGCCCCTGCCATACGCGGGACAATATGAATAATGGCCCCGTCCGGCAGCGGCTCATGCAAACGGGCTGACACGCTGGTTTCATCCACATCCTGACCGGCGATGCGTATCTGATACCAGCCATCATTCATTTTCTGCCGGAACCCCGGTATCTGCATGGCCAGCGCGTAAATGGCCTCGGCCCCCGTTTTTATACTGAGGCTGAAGCGGCGGCCAAATCGTTGTAAATCCCCGTGAAGGCAGACTCGTGCCATGCCCGGTGTCGCCATATCGAGTGTGTGCGGCGTTGCCATTTGTCGGTATACCTCTCGCGTTTACTGAGCTGATCAGGAATATGGTGCAACAGTTCACCGTCGCCACAGTAAATCGCGGCATGGTTGGCAACCGATGAACCAAAACAACAAATCAGAATGTCTCCGGGCTGGGCCTCTGCGGCATTCACCCGGTAAAAACCGGTCGCGGCCAGATTATCCAGATACAGATTATCTCCCTGCTTCCACCAGTCCTCCTTCCGCGCAAAATCCGGCATCTCAATCCCCGCCAGATGGTACGCATCGCGGAACAGGGTGTAACAGTCCGTCACGCCATGCTCAAATGCCCGCCCGGTGAGAAACGGCATGCAGCGAAATTTGTATATCCGGTCATCGCAGACCAGCCACCACGGCAGGCCACTCTGTACCTGCAGGCGGCGATCAACATCGCTGAGAAACGGCTGACCATCGGGATGGCTGTGGACCAGGGCCACCACATCCCCTGCCGCCTGCGCCTGAAGGTAATCTGCCGGATCCATGCTGAAATACATTGTCGGTTCAGCGGAAAGATTCTGGCAGGGAAAATACCGATCCCCGGCAGGCGTGTTTACCACCCAGCCGCACGATTCAGCCGGCGCGCATGCAGCGGCATGCGCCAGGAGTGTTTTGTTCATGGGTGTATCCATCAGGAAAGACGGTTAATGGAGAGGAAGCAGCCGATGCGCGGCAGGTTATTACGCAGCTCGCAGCCGGTACGGCATTTGCTGCAGGCATCTTTTGCCGGGTCTGCCGTGGGCTTATCAAACTCATCCGCCACAGGCGGTCCGGCATAGCCACACTCCTGCGAACGGTAGGTCCAGTTGCAAACATCAGCCAGCATGATCCGCGCCGGAAACACGCTGCCGTCCGTTTCGGTCGGTGTGGCCAGCACAAAAGTCGCCGTGGTGGCTTTCAGCTCCGACAGCTGTTCTATCATCCAGCGGCTGACCACTTCCTGTTCCGGGTCGGCCTCCGGATTGCCGCCTGTAAAGTTCACCGCATCGAGAAAACGGGCGTATACCACGCGCCTTACCACTGTGGCCCCCACCAGGCTCTGTACATCTTCCGCGAGTCCCGTGACCATGCCAAACAGGTTCGACACCGCCAGCGTCGGTCGGGCAGATGTCCCTTTCCCTACAAGGTCGAATCCGGTTCCCTGTATCGGGTAAACGTCATACTTCCGGCCCTGCCAGGTGACCGGCTCGCCCTTCTCGTTCAGTTCATTTGAAAAATAGTAACGCTGGCCACCAAAAGCCGTCAGGTCGATTTCCCACAAATCAATACGGGCAGACTGCTCGGTTTTCGTGGTTTCGTTGAGGGTGTTCTGAGGAATATCCTGCATAAGGATCCTTAAGCAATAACCTGCTCAAATTTACAGCTGAAATCAGAATACGTGACGTTGTCCGTAACAGACCATTCCCGGCAGACAACTTTAATCGTGCGGTTGTATTTTGGTGGTCGCCACAGAAAGGCTTTATATCCTCCGTGCTCGACCAGAAACGCTTCAAGTGCGGTGCGGGAATTGTCCGACGTTGTCCGGAAAACAGGCTGGAAGTTAATTAACTGATGGTTGAGTCCGGTCGGGCGACGTTGCTCATAGCCATCCCCAAATTTTATGGTTGTCACTGAAGGGGAAACAGAAGACGGCATCCCCTCCCTGGGTGCCCAATGAAAGGTTTTCACTTATCCTCCCGCCAGCATGCCGCCATCGCGGCCCTGAGTTCTCAGGATGCTCATGACGCGCGTATCGATCATCTTAACCAGCATCTGTGATGCCTGCGGCCCTATCTCCCCGTTTTGCCCGTCATTCTGAATGGCAATGTGATACACAGGTGAATAAGCAATCCCCCCATTCATACCACCACCAGAGGAACCCGGGTCACCCAGCGCCCTGACACCCAGCGTACCGTCAGTCGTTTTCGCCAGAGGCATAATGGCTTCCGGACCAGCTTCACCAAACACACCTGCTCCCTTTGCAAAAGCAAACAGGGTCGGGCTGTCATAGATGCCGTTGCTGTAGGCACTTAATGAAGGTGAGTCATAAACACCGCCTTTCGCATTAAAGCTAAAACTGCTGCCAAAACTGCTGATGGCCGTGCCGGTACTCGCGGTAGCTGCGCCGCCAAAAAGACTGCCGCCGATGCCCATAATGGATTTCAGGATGGTGTTGGTAATCAGCGCCTGCGCCGCCATATCGACAAGGTTTTTAATCACCGACTGAGTCAGGGAGGAAAACAACCCGATCATCCCGTCACGGAGTGTCTGCGTACCGTTCAGCATGCCGGTCAGCATGTTGGAGGTTCGCTCCTGGGTGGTTTCCATCAGGCCGATAGCAAGGCTGTTCAGATTCCCCTGCGACTTATACAGCTCCACCGCCGTCTGGTACTGTGCATCCGCAGAATCCTTGTCAGCCTTTTGCTTCAGCAGTTCGTACTGCTCTTTGTTGATCGCATCGTTCTGGTAAAAAGCCTGCAGCAAAGACTGACGCTCGGCCAGTTGATTGCGCAGTTCTGCCAACGGATCAACCGTCCCGGCGATATCAATCAGAGGGGCAGACATTGCCGCAGCCTGTGCCTGTAACAGTTCGCGAGCCGTACTTTGCGCCAGCGTAATTCTGGCCGTCTGGTATTCCTTTTCATCCAGAAGACGGGCATCCAGGAGCGACTTCAGCGCCTGGCTCGCTTCGCGCTCTTTCGTCAGAGAGGCTCTGGCCGGCGCATACTGTTCTGCCAGTTCGAGGCGCTGTTTCTGATAATTTTCAGCATTCAGCAGCAGCGTCTTCTGAATATCAGCCTCGCTGGCCCCGTCCGCGCGGGCGGCTTCAAGGAGTTTTCTGGCGCTTTCCTGCTCCTGCAGGTTGATACGTCCGAGACTTGAGGCATGCGCCGCTTCGATTTCACGCCGCAGTTGCTCATACTGGTTAACCTTCGCCTTTTGCCCCTTACCAGTATCCCCGCCTTCCCCGGTCCAGGGGGTATCGGGTTTATCACTCCCTGTTTCATTCCCTGGTTTATCCGGCTTCGGCGTGGGATCGGTTTTCCCTGATTTAGCCTGTTCTATGGCCTCTTTGACAATTTTTTGCCGTTCCTTGAGGAGTTTTAACCCCTGCTCAACAGCATCCAGATCCCCTTTGTAGCGGGTTTTATCGTTCTGTACGCCTTTAAGCTGTCCAAACGGATCGAAACCGCTCAACCCATCAATACGGCTGTCCGCATCCTGAATTTCTTTAATCAGTTTATTTCGCTGAATAACCTGATTCTCAAACTGTTCATCAATGTCCAGTTGCTTCACGTTGAGCTGGTTAAGCGACAGTTTTTTTAATTCTTCATTCGTTTCAACGACAGCATTTTTCAGGTCAATCGCTGACTGACGGGCGTTCTTCGCCTGATTATGGAAATAGAGCAGCGCCGAACCGGCAAGCATCGCCGCCCCCACCGGACCGCCCACCAGTGCCAGCGCCCCTCTGGCCATACCTACTGCTGCAGAGGCTGCGCGGGCTGAAACGGAAAGCTGTTTATTGGCAGCATTCAGCTGGCTCTTTGCCTGGGTGGAGAGCAGTGTCTGCTCGGTTTCCTGCCGGATTAAGCGGTTAAACTCGCTCTGGTAACTCACGTTAAGGCCAAATTGCCTGGCACTTTTCTCCATTTCCCGATAACGCCCGAATTCTGCGTTATTCTGCGCCAGCGTGGCAGCGGTACTTTCCAGCGTTTTTCGCGCCATATCGGCCTGCGCCATCGCGCTGGCCCTGACTGCCTGCTGCTGCTCCACCCAGGCACCGATGTTCCCCCTGATACCTGCCGTCAGTTTTGTCGCCAGAACAGGAATCAGCGTATACAGCGCAACGTTGGCTACTGTATTGAAATTATCCGTCAGGCCATTAATGGCATCGGTAACGGTCTGAACACCACTGCGCAGCGGGCCGTTTCCGCTCTGTCCCACCTTAATAATCAGACCTTCAAAAGCCGAAGTCAGGCTGAGAAGATCGCCATTCAGGTTATTTACCCTGATTTCGGCCTGCTCATGCGCGGTCTGTGTACCGGTCAGGGCGGCGGTCAGCGACTCCACCTTCTCGCGGTTCTGCACCAGGATGGATGCCGCGCTGAGGTTTTCCACCCCGAACAGCTTCACGGCCTGCTTTGTTGACAGGTTTTTCCCGGCCAGGTTCTCCAGCGCCTGACTCAGCCCGACAACAGAAGGCTTCAGGGTTTTATCGGTTCCCTTCTCCAGATTCAGGATCACGTTACGCAGCGCAGTCCCGGCCTCGCCGCCTTTCACCTCGCGCTCCGCCAGTACCTGTATGGCGGCATTGAGGGTTTCAAAACCCACACCAGCCTGTGCCGCTGCCACCCCGCCATTTTTAATCGCAGCAGCCGTGTCGGCTATCTCCGACGAACCAAATTTCGCGCCGGCAGCCAGCACGTTGATATACCGGTCGGCTTCACTGGCTCCCGCGCCAAACTGGTTTAATGACAGGGCCAGCGTTCGGGTGGCATCCGGAAGCGTGGTACCAGCGGCCTGGGCCAGCGTTAACGCGCTTTTGGTCGCCGCCGTCAGCCCCGCAGAGGTACTCAGCAGTTCAGGCTTTGCCGAAGCCATCAGCTTAATGGCCTCAGCGGCCTGTGATGCGCTGTATTCCGTTGTGCGGCCCATTTCCTGCGCCGCCTGATCGTACAGTTTCATCTGCGCACTGGTGGCACCGGTGATGGCCTGCAAATCCGACAACGACTGGCTGTACTGCCGCGTGGTGCTGATAATAGTGCCCAGCGATAATCCCGCCCCGGCAAAACCTGCCAGCCTGCCAGCCAGCCCCGATACCGAAGCGGAAACACGCTTATAGGCATCCTCCGTCTTTTTCGCATCAGCCTGGGCATTGCGGTTAAACTGGCGTGACTGACTCTCAGCGCTGCCGTAGGCGCTCATCAGCTGCGATTTAAAGTTCGCTGCATTCAGATGCAGCCCAACGGCAAGAGAGGCAACGTCACCCATTACATTAATACCTTCATGACTGCCGCACACTGCGCATCCAGACTCTGGTTCGCTGCTGCGGGTGATTTAACAGGGGGCGGGTTATTGTCAGAACCTTCTGGCGAAGGCTTTTTGAAAATGCCCTGTTTGAGGAAAAAAGCACGCCAGTGGAAAAGCGTGTCAGCCGGAAGCGCCGCAATTTTTGACGGGTCAGGCTCGCCCCAGCGGTCGGCCAGCCAGAAAATCAGCTCCAGCCAGGGCGAGTCACTCAGTTTTTTTCGGCGGTTTCCAGCTTACCGATGGCGTGTTTTTTCACTTTGTCGATGGCATCCAGAAGCACAACGTTATCGTGTGCCGCCAGCAACTCCTTCGCCGTGGGTTTGTCTTTGGCTTTAATTGGCGAGCCGTCAGGCTGAACCAGGCTGTCGATAACAATCTGTACGCTCAGCTCAGACGCCATGCGGGCATTGCCAGAGGTCTGCGCCTCGATGAGTGCATCTTCATGATCAATAAGCTCAGCCGCCGTCAGCCGACGCAGGTAAACCTTTGTGCCTAAAATTTCAGTTTCAGTAGGCGTGGATTTCGTTTTGAGCAGTGCATTTTTCAGTGCGGAGAGGCTAAATTCAGACATGGTGTATCCTGTTTTTCAGACGAAAAAAAACCGCCCGGAGGCGGTGTGTAACGGGAAACGGATTACGCGCCGGCATCTGGCGCCGGGGCGGCGATCCCCCATTTAATGTTGTTTTGCTTACCCTGCACCGTAATCTGGATAACTTCACTGGCAGGGGCGGTGATTTCGTTCATCTGCCAGCCTGAAAGCGCGAGGATCATTGAGGCCGTTCGTTTGTTCGGCAGCTCAATATAAAACTGAACGGTCTTACGCTGCTCTGCAGCATTGAGGAACGCGGTGAAATCCTCGTTTCCTGGGTCGTCAATGAATCCCAGCGATTTCTCCGGCCCTTCCGGAAGGTCAGATATTGACTGCTTACTCTTGTCCAGCAGGGTGGTACAGTCGACAAATCCCCCCGTCTGACCTGTCGCGCCCAGCGCCTTACAGTTAATCAGGGGTTTAAGTGCCGCCACGGCGGCCCCCACCTCGCCGAACTTCACCACCGTCCCGGCAGGAAGCATCGCGTACTCAGGGGATGATTTTGGCGTGTTATTTTCATCAGCCATAATGATTCTCTCTTAAATAGTGGGCAGCGGTTGCTACCTGTTCTGAATGCCATTGCGGATTTCTACGGTCAGAATGCGCAGAACCTGCTGGACGTTGTAATCCAGTGCCGGACGGATGAACGGATCGGCAACCTGTTTAACCGTACCGAACTCCTGGGCCAGTGCTTTCATGTAATGCTTCTTGCTGGGGCCAACCCGAAGGGTGACCACCGTATTTCCGCGACCTTTCCGGGTGGAGGCGCGAATTTTGATGGAATCACGCATATGCTCTGCAGAGGACGCATCGTCGAAGCCGGCATGTTGTTTCATGTCTTCTTCAACCACTTTCAGCGCCTCACGCCCTGCATCACGTAACACCTTCGTGCCGACCTTTTCACCGAGCGCAGTAAGCTGCCGCTCCAGCTCGTCCAGCCCTTTTACGTCCATAGTGATCATGGTGAGGCGTCCCGGTAGTGAAAGGTGAAATCCCGCACGAGCCGGTACTGAATATTGCCGCTGGTCAGTACCGTTTTACTCTGCTGTATTCCACCCCGGACCACATTCTGCACGGGAAACCCCTCCAGCTGGCCATGCACGATAGCAGTCCATTCCGCGCTGATTTTCTTATCCAGCTGTAACAGACGGGTGTAGTCATTAAGCAGATGAATCGCTATCTGGAAGCGGCCCGCAATCAGGCCTGTGCGCAACAGTCCGGCGTACAGCTCCGGATCGGAGATACACTGGTAAGTAACCCCCTCCTGCAGCTCATCAGGCAGAAGCAGAGGATAAACATCCAGCCCGGTCAGGCGTTCAAGCGCTGTCTTTAATGCCAGCTCGATCATGACGTGCGTCTGCCTCCCCCGTGATGATGATGCGGTCCGCAAGACGTTCGACGTTACGAACGGTATAAATCCGGTCAGACGTCGTTATTTTCCAGTCGATATCAATATTCAGGTTCGGATGAGTGGTAAAAAGACACGTTTCAACAACCTGCTGTTGATCCAGTGTGCGGACCTTTCTGCCCGACACCAGTTCGCGCTTCGCCCAGGCTTTCCCTGTCGTGACCAGCTGCTCCGGCAGATGTTCACCCAGCGGCCCCCGGCCGGATTGCATATACCCAATCGAAAGACGGCAGGTCATCTCTTCCGGCTTCAGGCTCATACGGTATTCTCCTGCAACGGGAAAAGAAGATGCCGGACCGCAGCCGTCTCCAGCCACTGACCGGTGAAGCCATTCAGATACGCATCCCCGACCAGATACTGCATGGCCAGCTGGATATCTTCATCCGCCACAAAACCGCGTACACCTTCCGGCAGCGCCTGCAGTTCGTCGTCGCTTCCCACCAGTTTGCAGTAGTAGTCACGTTCAATACTCTTCTGCGCAGCCGCCACCATTTTAGTGAGCATGCCGTCATGCTCCGTGAAATCCGGCTCCAGACGGAGCTGGGTTTTCACGTCATCCAATGTCAGTATCATGGTCATCGGCTCCCTTGCGGGGACTCAGCGCCTTTTCCGCATCTTCTGGCCATACCGCAATATGGCGTTCAACCAGTTTTTCTGCGTACTCAGCATCAAAACAGGCCGTATCACCGCGTGAATAACGATGATAGGGTCCCAGGAAAAAAACCGCTTTCCTCGCCACTTCTGCTCCCGTCAGGCCCGTAGCCCCGTTTGTTTCACTTCCGGTAAGATCAACACCTGCTTCACCTGAACCCGCGGCAGTATTCTGACCGTCATCCCCGTCCACTGTAGTTTCCGGCATCAGTTCATCCGGTTTTTTCACATCCCCGGCTGCAGCAGCCGCTGCCGCTGCTTTTTCTGCTTTCGTAGCCATCGTTTTGCTCCTGAAAAGAAAAAACCCGCTGCTGCGGGCTTAGGAAGTTACGTGCTTTTACTCTGTGCGACCGTGGTCGCACAGCGTGCAGGACAGGTTAAAACAGCACTTTTGTCCCGAGAACAAGACCTTCCGGATGACGGAAGCCGATATCGTGCTCCGTCACCACGCGAATCAACGACTGGTTACGGGAGAACGCGGAAACCAGATTGCCGTCCCCGTCCTGGTAGGAGGCTTCCTGCGAGAACGACACCTTCATGTTGCCGTCTTCACCGATTACCACATCATTAAAGTCAGCGAAGTAAATTTCTGACTCTTTGCCGCCGTCACCGAGGTTTGCCGGGATAGCGCTGGTACGCTGAATCGGATATCCCTTCAGCATACCCAGGGCCATTTCCGGGTAGACCTTGTTACCGTTCCCGTCGCGCAGCCCGAACAGTTTCATGTAAGTACGGTTCGACATGCCCCAGCCGCAGCTGATCATGTTGCTGTTCCCGTCCATCGCCATCAGGATGATGCTGTCGAGATACGCATCAATCGTCTGCAGATTAACCTCTGCAGCAGCTTCCCACGGCAGCAGGCGGTTCCATTGGGTTGCTCGCGCTTTCATACCGACAGGCGTATCACCGGTACCGTCATCACGCATAAAGGCTTTATCTTCACGAACAGAGATCGCGGTCAGAATATCCTGCAGGACCAGCTGCTCCACGTTGTAGCCGGCACGACCAATCAGCTGGTTGGAGATGGGCACCATTGCAATCATGGTTTTCGCGGTGAGTTTCACATCATCAAAGCGGGCTTCGGATACTTTCGCATCCTTGCCTTCCCCGGTGTAGCTCGCCGTCGCACCACCGGCCAGACGCGGCAGCGCCATATTACCGTTCGGCAGCGGAATGGATCGCGCGCCCAGCTTACGAACGATGGTGCGATCGCGTAGCAGTTCGATTACCTCGCTGTGCAGGTTTTGCGGAATAAGAACACCGCCTGACGCAGCGGCAGTGTTGATGGCCATCGAGACAGACTGGTCATTCAGCTCTTCAGCTGCAAATTTTGCTGCGTCCTGGACGTTACCCTGTGCTGCTGCAATCGACATTACCAGACGGGTCATGCCTGCGCCGGTATATTGCTTTGGCTCTGCCTTAACGCTGATACCAGGAGCATGCTGTGTGCCTTTAACCGGTTTGGCAACCAGAGCTGCAGCACGTTCAGCCGCTTCCAGACGCTCAATTTTGGCGCTGATATCCGTGAACTGCTGCTGCAGGCTGGCAAATTCGGTTAACTGCTCCGCTGTCAGCGTTCCACCGGTAGTTTCAATCGTGGCCAGGGCCTGTACCTGTTCATTAATACCCGCACGCTGACGACGTAATTCTTCAATCTGTGGCATAGTTTTCTCTCTTTTTGGCATAAAAAAAGCAGCCAACAGGCTGCTTTCTGGTAATGACGCGTTAGCGCCGGGTCACATTCTGGTTTGCAGGTCCATCGCGGCGGCCTGCAACTTTATGGAAGTGGTTTGTTGAGGTTGTTTGTACTTTGCCGCAATGGCATTAATCGCAGACTGAGGATCCGATATTTCATCGGCAAGACCAGCAGAAATGGCATCGCCACCGAAATACAGACCAGCTTGAGTATCAACGACTGCCTGCTGTTTGAGGCCACGATATTCGGCAACTGATGAGGTAAATATTTCGTACATGTCGTCGAGCATTTTGTCGATCATTGCAAGGGCCGATTCGCTCAACGGTGCATGTGGCGTTGCATTATTTTTGTTATCTCCCCGGTATAGCGCAGTAAATTTTACCCCCACGTTTTCTTCCAGCTTTGACGTATCCAGGTGCTCCATGATGACGCCGATGGAACCGACGCCGCTGGT
This sequence comes from Citrobacter sp. RHBSTW-00524, assembly GCF_013747755.1. Taxonomy (NCBI): domain Bacteria; kingdom Pseudomonadati; phylum Pseudomonadota; class Gammaproteobacteria; order Enterobacterales; family Enterobacteriaceae; genus Citrobacter; species Citrobacter sp. RHBSTW-00524. Next base: position 22,499 of record NZ_CP056423.1, on the reverse strand, counting down.
CTGACTGATGACGATTTTGCTGCATGCTGAAGCAATGAAATACGCAGCAGAAAAAGCGTTGAAATTCACAATCGCGGTGATCGGTTTCGTTTCTCGCGACTGGTAAATATAATCCGCCAGCTCTTTGCAACCTGCCGCTGCACCACCTCCGGAATTGATATCCAGAACAATTTCACTGATGGAGGGGTCATTTAATGCTGAATGCAGCTGGCTGCGGATACGCTCATAACTCGTCAGTTCGGTACACATCGCTGTAATTTGCCCGCGACGAGGAACCAGTATCCCGTGAACAGGTATCACAGCAATACCCCCTGCTGGCTGAACATCTTCAGGGGATGGCGAATCATCTGGATTTAACGCCATCGTGATGGCTGGGTCTGTCACCGTTCCCTGAATGCGGGGAAGTAAAACCGCTTTCACTGCGTCCATCGTCTGCTGTGTCACATAGTGAGGAACACCGAAGACCATCTGAGCGAGGTGCGGCAGGTTAATCATTTTTTGCATATTTTCTTTTCCATCGAATGCTTAAATTCAGCCTTAAGGCATGCAGCTGCTGAATAAACAGCGGCCATAAACATCCACCCCTGATAGGCACAGAAGCTCACAAAAATAACGTCAGTCAAAACGTCATATATGCGGAATAAAAGTGGCTGCGATTTATATTTTTCCGCCATTCCCTCTTTTGATTTCGTACTTAAATGAGCCTGTAAATTGACAATCCCGACAAACCACCCAATGAAATGTGGAATGTTCAGAAGGGATTCATTTCCTAAGTAAAAACCCATGACAATGCTGACGAGAACAAGTATGTCCACGCCAATAGAGAAGATATATTTCATTAGTCAGCCTGTAATAATGATGAAGAATTGCTTTACGCTCTCGCCAGAATGGCTTCAATTTCCGTCATTTGCTGCGCTGTAGGCTTGTTATTTCCGGGCAAAATGCTCGCACTGTCGACCATATTCAGAGGCGTCAGGTATTTGTCACCTCCGGCGATAGGGGGAAGGTTCTCCATGCGGCGAATGTCATTAACCGATAACCAGCCCCACTGACGGCCTAACGCATAAGATTCATAGCGTGACTTCTGATCCCCGCGCAGCAGGCCAGAAACATTAAATTCAATGTACAAATCACCGCGCTCGCTGGGTAAAAGCAGATCGCGCATTAATGCGCCTTCATGACGCTTCAGCCAGGCTAACAGCGTGTACATCACAAACTGCAGTCCCTGGTGCTCAATGTTGTTATTCGTGGCTTTCGCCAACATCTGCACCATATGCGGCGGAATTTTATAGAGCCGGCACACCTCCTCCACCCCCCACTGGCGGGACTGCAACAGCTGCGCTTTCTCATTGTCCTGAGATAACTGCTTGTAGCTCATCCCCTCCTGAAGCAATGCAACAGAGAAGGCGTTTCTGACGCCGGAATATCTGTCCGTCCACTTTGCCAGCAGGCGGTCGATAGCATCCTGGCTTTTGATTGTCGCGGCTTCTTTTGGGCGCTCAATAACGCCGCTCATCGTACAGCCACGGCGAAAAACCTGAGAAGCATGCTCTTCCACTGCCAGACTTAGCCCAAGAACGTCGGCGTTCGTCTGGATTGGAGAACTGCCGATATAACCATCCAGCGAGAAAACCTTCACATGATGCATCATGCGCATTGGCAACGTTTCGCCAATTTCGGGGAGTTCATAATAGGGCATCCCGTCAGGCCCTTTCAGGACGATGACTTTTTTGGGATTAACCGGGATTAATTCGCGGGGATACCCTTTCCCGTCCCTGTCGATGATCGAGTAGCAATTCCCCTCCAGCCCGAGCAGGCCCTGCTGCTGCTCAAAGTATTCAAACGAGGTGTCTTTTTTATTGGGCTGGGAATGTATCAGATCATAAACAGGGTGGTCAGTCGCACGTTCACGGCCTCCGTTAGCACCTCGCCTGTAAAGTTCACACGGCAGCTGCGCCACCGATTCTGCCAGAAGCGTTACACATGCGCGGACCGCCGATAGCGCCATCGCAGTTTCAGGTGTGACCATTATTCCCGCTTTGCTCTGGCTGGAACTCACACCACCCAGCATAGTCTGCCAGAAGCCACCACCAGACTGAGATTTACCCCGAAACATCTGGGGAATGAACATTATTCACCCCCCGATTTTATTACGCCGGCAGACATTGATTTCGCGATTAAAAAGGACCACAGCAGGCAGATTAAACCACCAGTGATAAGACCTGCTGCAGGCAAAATAAGCCAGGCGCCGGCAGACAGTAATATGGCTCCGGCGAGGCCGATAAAAAAACTTAAGAACGTCATTAGCATGCTACATCTTCCTCGTCGTAAACGGATGAATTACTCGCCCGGCCATTCAGCATTGCACGACCTATGGCCATAAGAAGCGCCGTTGCGCCGTCAATTTTTGACTGTTTGTCACCTTTCGTTGGTCGGACTGAATCATCGCTACCCGGTATCATTTTTCCGATGACATTGCTGATACACCACGACAGAACAGGGTTTCCGTCATGATGGAAGCGTCCACCGGCGAGCGCTGCTTCAAGCTCTTTCATTGGTGGAGACATGTTGGTGTAATCCTGCCGGATGGAAATCGGTTCAAAACCGTTATCCTGAAGCTCATGACTGAGCGCTGTTGCTCCGCTAGGGTCTATGGGGATCTCGCTGATACGAACCTTATGGATGTCCTGCAGGTCGATAATGCTGGCCAGAATCTCGCGATAATCTGCCTCTGCTCCATCTGTTGCCTCCAGAACACCCATTTCTTTGAATTTACGATAACGATCAGCAGTTTTAGCTTCTTTCGGATCCGTACTGTTGATTGTATCTTCAGGTACCCAAAATTTCGGGCTTACGCAGTAGTAGTGCTTTTTGCCTTCGATTTCCCGGACAAAAACACCAACGCCGGCATTAAGATCAAGACGGCGCGCAAGGTCCAGACCGAGGTAATAATCCTCGCCAGCAAAATCTTCATACCGCAGAGACTTATCTTCCGCCGCCTGCCATTGCGTCATGTTGTAGTACGCCGACTTACCAGACACCCAGATGTTGAGGCGTTTAGTTTTGAAGGCATTTACCTTACGCGGGACCTGTTTTGCGACTTCCAATAACTCAACCAAATCGCTGTACTTGACGGAAACATCAAGGTTGGGGTTCGCTTTAATCAGGTTTTTAGGGTCAGTCCAGTCATCGCCATCATCCAGCTCGTAAATCATGCCGAACAGACGCTCATTGCTGACTATGCCGCTGAGAGCCTCTTTTACCTCTTTGTCTTTGTCATAACATGGTGATTCAAGAGATGTACCTGCAGTCGTGATAATGAGTGTTAGTGGCTGAGAACGCGCCCCCATCCCCATCGTCATCGCTTCATACATGTGATCCGTATCATGCTCGTGATATTCATCAATAATCGCGCAATGCGGGCTGTCACCGTCGCCAGGTTTCCCTGCCATTGGTGCGAATACGGAACCATCAGGGCGGGTCAGGCTGTCCACCCATACTGAGATATCAAATTTAGCCCGGAGAGAAGGTAATCGGTCCGCCATTTGCCTGGCTGGGGTGAAAACCTTCTTTGCCTGCGCCATAGTCGTGGCACCACAATAAACTTCTGCACTGTTTTCACCATCAGCGCAAAACATGTAAGTGCCAATCCCGGCCGCAAAAAATGACTTACCATTTTTCCTGGCTACCCGGATATACGCTTCGCGAAACCGACGCTTTTTATCTGTTTTTGTTACCCACCCAAAAATTGAGCAGAAAATGAAACTCTGCCACGGTTCCAGTATCAACTTTTGCCCGGCTAAATCCCCGCTGGAATGGGGTAACAACTGAACGAATCTGCATGCACGTTCAGCTAAATCCCTGTTGAATTGATAGGGGTAGTTCTTATCCAGTGATTTTTTCAGGTCATCAAAATGGCGCTGACATGCCAGTTTGATATATCGACATGCGAGGATTTTCCCGCTTAGTACATCGCGTGCATAAGCGTTCGCCAGATTGACGCTCGGGTATGCCGCCATATACTCCACCCATAAAAAAGGGACTAAAGTCCCAATTAAAATTCGTCGAATTCGTTTCCTGGGTTGGTGTTATCTCCTGGCTGCTTTTTCCTGACGCGGCTGTTGGGGTCCAGTTTCAACACAACACTGAGACGAATAAGTTCGCTGATATATTTGCTCCTGGCCTTAACCGCCGCGCCCAGCTTTTGTCCGCCTGCAGCCGTGTCGTCGCCAATACCATCGCTTTTAATTTCCTGATTTGCGTCGTATAGAAGCTGCACTGTATTGCAGTATTCCATCAGCAAATAACAATCTTCCATCTCGAACGTACCCCTGTTGATCAGGATTTTGCACGTTCGTCGCCAGGCATCAACAGCCATTTCACCAAGAAGCTCATCAGGCGGGGAAACGGCTCTTGTAAGAGAACTAACCTGCGTTCCTGTGTTATTCGACTTACGACCGCCGCCAGGTGCTCTCACTCCTGATCCCATGTCGAAACACCTCTAAATATGCTCAAAAAAAAATTTCTTATTTCTCACGCGCAAAAATCTACCGGGAGCGGCAGTCCTGAAGCGCGAAAGGGGGCAGGGATTTTACCCCCCCTACCCCCTGGCCTGTGCCGGCATCAATCAAGATGGAAGTCATCATTCAGGCTGCGCCGACGACCACTGCTCGCATTGTGTGGGCAGGCATTAGAGTTATGCCCGGAGTGACCACAATAACCGCAGCGCAGGTTGGCGCGGCGGGATGAACCACCCCATGTTTTTGGGCAGTTAGCTCGGGTATGTAATCCCGAACCGCAATAAGTACAGCGGGTATAACCCATCATGACCTCCAATAAAAAAGGCCGCTTTCGCGACCTATTTTTCTATTCTGGATATATCAGTGGCATCCAGTGCGTTATCTTCGTTGCCCCTGAATCAATGAATGCTTGTGTTCGTTGCCAGTAGCTACCCATACAAGCCAGCCTGAACACATCTCCGGAATCACTAAGAGCTATAACGTCTTTAGACCATTTTCCGTCTTGATGTTCCGGAAGACGCTCATCAACACTGATCCAATAATCAGCCTTCATAGTGATACTCCCAATGCCATTTCATTGGAATATCACACAGGCGTCCATTAACCAATTCTTTCTCAGTAACCCGGACTAATCGGTAGAGCAAGAAAGTTACTGGAACCATCGGAGCGTCGGCCAGAAGTTCGATGCGCCCTTCTTCAATAGTTGTCTGACGCGGCATGGTCAGCACTTCAAGTTCGGGCGTTCCGTTTCTGTCTACATCGATGTCGAAAACCTTCGCATCATAAGGACCACCGACCAATGGAATTTTCATTACAACCTCGTCTTAGTTGTTCGTCCGATTATCAATGGCAGGCGGTGACGATGCCGCTTTTCGGGAGCTACCCTAGCCACTGATGACATTATCATAAGCGCTCTCTTGCCGTCTTCGCTCTGTGACATTCCCAGCACAACGACTCAAGATTGGAATCGTCATCAGTGCCGCCATGAGCTTTTGGAATGATGTGGTCAACGCTGGTCGCTTTCTTCGCTATCTTCTGCCGGCGATGGTTCTGACACAGGTATTGATCACGCTGTAGGATACGCTCCCGTATTATTTCCCAGGGCCGACCGTACCCACGTTCCTGCCTGCTCTTACCTGCCTGATAGTTACGCCAGCCATCACCGGCATGCTGCTGCCTGTGTTGTTCACAGTATCCACTGGCATCATTAGTTATTGCCGCGCATCCTTTGTGTCGGCAGGGGCGTTTAGCGCGCGGGGGCATTCTTATTTTCCTGAAGGTAGAAAAAAGCGTGCGACCGTGGTCGCACGGAAGCGGAACACTACTTTTAGTTGGTGCGTTATTGATTGCGGCCCGCACTCTTTAAATCAGATTCAAATGCCTGAATAGCGCTGGTTGCTGAGGAAATAAATGCTGCGGCTAATGGCGCTACTATCGCGTTGCCATAGGCGCGCAATTGGCCCACTCTACCGGCAACCCCATGAGCCAACGGGAATGATGTGGGTTCAACTGGCCTCCACTTTCCATCCTGGCAGAAGAGCCAGTCAGTATCTCGCCAGAATGAGTCAACCGGCATGGGCCGTAAGGGATGGTTAATGTCTGCAATAAGTTCTGCAGTTCTTTGTTCTCTGGCCAGCTGGCCAGTTGCGAGGTTACATCCAGGCGGTCGGTAGATAATTTCCCGTTCCGGATCCTCCCGCCTACATAGCCGCCTTTGCTGTCGCTGGCTGTTGGGGTGTTCCATCCGGCAAGTACCGCTACATCCTGCAGGTTCGACTGTCTTCCTGCTGCTTTCCTTGCCATTATTTTCAATACATCTTTTATCGCTGTTTTGGTATTGCTGGCTGTAGTCGTAGGCCATCCAGAAGAGTCGTTGTCTGATATGCGGCGCACCGACGCTCGCTGCGCATGTATCAACCGCCGCAACGGCATATCCCGCATTTTCCAGGTCAGCTTGTACAGCTGAGAACCACTCGAGGCCGTCCTTGCTTGAAACCTGTTCACCAAATATGACTGGAGGGCGGCACTCTTTAACGAGTTGGAAAAACACTGGCCAGAGATGTCGCTCGTCTTCAAATTTTCCTCCTTTCCCTGCAGAACTCCAGGGCTGACAGGGCAGGCTTGCTGTCCATACAGGGCGGCTATCAGGCCAGCCCGCTAAACGCAGGGCATAGCTCCATACACCAATCCCGGCAAACCAATGACACTGCGTCTTTCCAATAACATCCGAAGAAACTACTTCAACAATTGAACGCTCATCAACAACACCATCGGCAATTAAACCATTTGCGATCAAGTTATTTAGCCAGGTTGCTGGGTATCCATCTATTTCATTGTAAAACGCGCTCATTATTCCCTTTATTATTTTGCTGCTACCGGAGGATATTTCTGTGTTGAATAAACCGGTAGATCCATTTTGTACGCATAGTGATATTCAGCAGTTGCACCTGCTGAGGTCTTCCAACCGGGTAACAAAAGAATGGCATCTGCACAGCGGAGCATCGCGAAGCAAATATCCATATATTCACGTTGCTCCAGGCCATTCGGCAACGTTGCTGGGTTTAATACCGTGTGGCCATGACGAGATAGACGGTCCGCCTCTTTATTGAAAGCATCACGATTAAAATTATCCAACCCGGTCATGGGACCGGCGATATAAACTTTCATTTTCTGCTCTAAAATTTGGTTGTCATTTAGGAGCAACACAGCCAGATTCAAGTGCGGCAATATATCCGGTCAACTTTCCCATATCGTCATCAGATATAACGAAGTACCCGTCTAAATGAACAATATCAATCGTCGGTTTTTCCGCTGCGCATTGCGCCGGCTTCAGCATCGGAGTGAGTGCGGGAGACATCCCGCACCCTGCCAAAACGACGCAGATAATCAGCGGGATTATTCCGCGCATAATCTATCCTCTGCTGTCGCTCATCTTCACTTCGTGCTTTTACTGCCTGGCCTATCATCTCCAGGATAATCGCCAGCGCTCTCAATGCGGCTTCCACGCAGTTCTCCTTTGTTCTTTGCTGTCTCTACCATCACACGATACTCATCATCAGATGGTCCCCCGCCTTTGCTGCCTCCTTAGCTGCTTTGCTTACCGCATCGGCATTACGGGCGTGGGCATAGTTCGCTGCAACAAAATCAAGGATTTTCATAATCACTGTCGGGATTTTGCTGGTAACAGAAGGGGGAAGAACGGCACGCAGCTGCGCCACCGCATACAACACAATAAATACACCGGCTACGACACTTCCCCAGCCCGCTGGCAGGGCATTAATAATGGAATCCAGATCCAGACTATCGCTGGCCAGTGCCGGCTGTGTGGCCATAACGAGCAGGGCGAAAGTAACGTTCATCAGTAGCCATGCTTTAGCCATTCGTTTTAAACTTTTCATAGTCACTCCTTACGGCTCACTACGTGAACAGCGCATCAACGCCTGCACGTTGGCATTTATTGAGATAATCCTGCGGCGTACCTTTGCCTGCAGAAGTGTTGTAATACTTTTTCCAGTAGGCGGCTCTGCCTTCTCTGGTCTGTGGGATAGGTTCGGAAACTGCCAGATAACGTAAACGACAAAAGAGCATGGCCAGCAGTGGCGATGTTTTAAGCTCCTGATACACCGTTCGGCCTAAGTCAACGCCGAATTCTTTTAAGAGAACACTGGAATAACGGCTGTTTTTATATTTATCGCGAAGCCATTCAAAGGTTCCAAAATCGACTTGCGTTAGCCCTGTTCCTGCACCGTTTGGTGTCGGGTCTTTAAAGTCACCCAATAGCGTTTCGGCTGCGGCTGTTTCGACGCAGAGCAAAACAGCACTGTTATTTTTACCGCCACCGATAACGTTACATACAGCCTCAGCAAACAGGACTGCATCCCGTTTATTTGCCAATCCATAATTCATCGTTTGTTTCTCCCGCCGAATATCCGGCTGATTGTTCGTTTCGCAAAACCCGTGATTTCATTGACGGTATGTGGCCATGCAATAGCTGACAGACCAGCAATGGTGATTACTTTTAAAATGGAAAAGTTGCCCAGCGCACCGTAGGACCAAAGAAGGATGGCGACGATAATTCCCCGGAGAACATCACCAAGAAGCCGGCGCATGTTAATGGGGGTATCAGAAAGCAAGGCGCTGGAAATCGCCCCAGCAATCAACATGAGCAAGACCAGCCAGAGATCGGGATTTGTATACTCAATTGCCGTTGTCATAGCTCCGCCATCCCGCGCGGCGGGCAATAAAAAGCCCCGCACTAAGCGAGGCTGTTGGTTGGTTAAAGTTTTTCTATCTCGTTAACCGTCTGGAGGAATCGCTCCTCTTCAAGTTCAACGCCGATAGCTTTCCTGCCCAGCTTTAGTGCTGCTTTTACTGTTGAGCCGGATCCCATAAAGAAATCAGCAACAACATCGCCAGGGCGAGAACTGCTTTTGATGATGTGCTCCATCAACGCTGCCGGTTTCTCACATGGATGCTTTCCAGGGTAATACTGTACCGGAGGAAACTCCCAAACATCGGTATAGGGAACATCAGCGGTTACAGAGAACGGACGCCGCAGGTTTTCGTATTGTGCTTTAAGGTCGCCATACTGAAGTTTGACAGCCTCATAGCGCTGCTTCAGGTCTGCGTAATGTTGCTGGTGTTCACCATACCCAACATCAAACGGAGGAGGGCAAGGGACACCCAGCGAATCTGCGCGGCACTGAAACAACGCCTGCAGCTTGTTGAAATCAGCCAGCGCCGGTAGTCGCCACTGCGACGAAGAAAACCAGTGTGAACACATTTGTTTTCCCGTTGCTGCATTGATATCAGCTGCCGAGATGCCCAGCTGACGACGCGCTGATGCAAACAATTCAATAAGCGGTGAGAAAATATCTCTCTGCAGGTCTGCACACTTACTCGCATATCCCGACTGGCCTTTCGCATAACCAGATGCGCCATAATGCTCGGCAAATATGATGCGCTCAGTTGCAGGAAAATAACCGCGTAGATCTTCTTTGTGGCATCGCTTCCAGACACCGCTAGGCTTTGCCCAGGTGATATGGTTCAACACATTAAAACGGTTACGAGTAAGGATTTCGATATTGGACGCAAGCCGTGAGCCAGTGAACATGTAGAGGCTTCCATTAGGGGCCAATATTCGCCAGAACTCTGCCAGAAACTCATCAAGCCAGCCCAGGAAATCAGCATCGCTTTCCCATTGGTTATCCCATGAATTCGCCTTTACGCCGAAATAGGGTGGGTCAGTTGCGATCAGGTTCACTGAACTGTCTGGGATGGTTTTAATAAATTGCAGAGAATCTGCGCAAACGAGCTGCGCTTCCTTGATATTAATGGTTTTTAACATGGCTATTATGGTTTTGCCTGGGTAAGCTAACCCGGCGATGCGCATCGCGGGTGGGCTTAGGGTTTAGCCTATAGCTAGGTTATGGGTTTACTGCGGGATGAGCTGCAACTTATCCCGCGCCCACTTTTCAGGCACAAAAAAACCGCCTGGCGGCGGTTATTAGTAGTCAGGCGTAAAAATCCCAACTTAGAAAAACGATACCTAAAAAAGGCTATTTTGCCAACCTTTTTCGTTTTTAGTTCGTGCGACCGTGGTCGCACGATTTTCAAAATTGCCCGTTTTTATATTCTGTGGTCAGGGAATAACGCCCGAAAGCGCCGCGCTGCGCAACTCCAAAAATAACCATTTGCTCTACAATCAACTCTACAGAAGAGGCGCTGATACCGCAGGCTTCGCTTAACTCTGGCAAGGAAATGCGAGGGTGGCCCCGCATAACCCCCTCAACACTTAAAGCCGCTTCAGTCATTGTTTCGCGAATTTTTTTAACGTTCATGGTCCTCTCCTTAATCTTCAAACTGGTAATCAACATTGGCCATAAAGCTGTTTAGGTCGGCTAATTTCGGTTCCATTGTTCCAACCAGGCGACCTGCCAGGCGGTCGGTCAGGTTGTCGCTGTTAAAGCTGTATTCACGTTCAAACCGTTTTACTTTCTGCCAGAGTTCATACAGTTCGTTAGAAATGTCTGCTGCGTCCTGTCGCATTTTTTCGTTGCCTTGATAATTCATAATTCCCTCTAAATTCATCTGGTTATCGGTTATTGCTTTGCTTCAATGACACGAACTGTAACTCTCATCGCTAAACACATCCAGTCTTTTTATACACATTTATGATGTTTTTTTATATTTATTTGTTGTGTTTTCCATCTTGTATGTTATTATTGTTTTGCCCACGAAGAAGAAGTTACATAAGGAAGCTTGTGAAATATTCGGAGTTCAGACGCTGGCTAGTTCAGCAGGGGGCCGAGTTCAAAAAGGCACCAGGAGGCGGAAGCCACCAAAAGGTCAGTTTGAACGGTATGAGGTCAATTTTTCCTGACCACGGTTCTAAAGAAATGCCAGAACCACTAAGGAAAAAAATAATGAAGGACCTGGGGCTTTAAGCCCCAGCCTTTTTCAGCAACAACACGCGTGAGGGGATCTGTATGTTCAACTACCCGGTAAAATTGGAATACGACACTGATACCGGTGCGTATATAGTCTCCTGCAGAGATTTACCCCTGATGAACTCTGTAGGCTATTCCGTAGAAGAGGCGCTGCTTGAGGCAAGTTATGGCTTAGTGGCTGCGGTTGCTATTGAGATTGAAGAACGACGCCCCGTTCCACAGGGTAGCGAACCACAAGAAGGGGAGTACGTTGTTTATCTTCCCGTTCTCCCCGCAATGAAAGCGGCACTACACAACGCCATGATTGAAACAGGAACGCGCAAAGCCGAGCTGGCCCGCAAGCTGGGGAAAAGTGGGACTCAGATTGATCGCCTGCTGGACGTTGAGCACTCTTCAAAGGCCGAAACTATTGAGCTGGCCTTGCATCAGCTGAACAAAAATATCGGCGTGTCTGTTGCCGCTGCGCGGCAGTGACGGAACAGAATGAAAAAAGGTGAGAAAATTCTCACCTTTTTCTTTTATTTAATTGGTTGGATGGATGGATCTTCCTTCAGCTGCATTTAAATCCCGACACGTACTCACCATCCTGCGGGACATGTGGAGCATAAGGTTCACTTCCCTAAGATGCAGACTGGCCTCCGGCGAAGCTATCGCGATACTAACCATATCAAGAACAGCATCGAGATCGCTTAGTTGGGCATCCAATTTTTCACAACCTGATACGACCATTTCTGCCATCGAATTGTCTACCATTATCCTTACCAACATTGTTTATACTGTATAAAAATACAGTTACATTCGCAAACGATATAGCTGAATTTACAAAAAAATTTGATTCAACTCACTGAATTGTACGATATTTATGCGCGCGTCCTGTACCTCGTTCTTTCTTTTCAAGAGCACCACGGGATACTTCGGCATCCAGTATCCCGCGTATCGTCCTCGTGTTCAGACCGACATCAAACGCCAGCATTGACGCAAAAACAAAGCCATCACCGCCACTGGCCAGACTGCTTTTAGTTCGTTGTTGTAGCTTATCTAAAAGTAATGTCACCTTATCCATTTTTTACCCTCCGTGACCAGTCACGCTTTGATAGCGAGTTTCAGACGGATTGTCGTTAACGCACATGAACCATCACCGTCACAAATACATTCAGATATTGGAAACTTCTGACCGCATCGCTGGCAGGAGCCGGTAAGGGTTTTCTGAAGTTCTTTGTAGTTTTTTCTAATCAGTAACCCAATAACCTCATTTTCGGAATATGGGGTTCTGCCTGGACGGCGCTGTACACAAATCTCAGCTAGCATTCGAAGTTCTTCTGGTTCAAGGATCCAGTCGCGTCGGCTGGTACCAGATTTCTTTAATCTCTCACGGCGTAGCTTCTGCCGTTCTGCTGGGGTCATGGCCATTAGGCTCCCTCCTTTTTAGTTGCTGCTGCGATAGCCTCATCAATGGCCTGGCGAACAGTCAGTACTGGATAGTTGCTATCATTGAGCATCATGGCGTTCCTCTGGAAATTTGCGTCAAATTTCCAGCCGTATGATGTTCTGTAATACTCATTAAGCCTTTTATTCTGGGCATCTAACCAATCAAGACGTTTTGAATCCTCCGAACCATCCTTAGTTACAAGCTCGTTGGCAAAAGTATCTCCTCTGGCAAGTGCTTTACCGTTGGTGCCGTCGCTGCCAATCCCAAGATGCAGCGCCATACCTGGTGTGATTTCTTCTTGCTTCAAACCCGGTATTTGATGGGTGTGACCTCCTCCTAACTCCCAAATCATGACTCTACGACCACAACATTTTTCACACCCTACAACTCCCTGTGTATGTGCTCCTGGGGGAAAACCATGATTGCAAGCCGCACGACGAAAAGCCTCGAGCTCTGCTCTCTCTGAGACATTCAGCGGAGGCTCAACCGCAACCGCTTTCATAGGATGATTGGCATTGGTACAGCCTTTACCGCAAATCTCACATTCAGCAACCATCACCGGCGCTGGCTGCTTATCCGTTATCAAACCAACGTTATCCGTTATGATCGGCTGTCCAAGCATCGCTTTAAATTCAGCAATTCCAGCATCATGCTCTGCTCGCTGTTCCGGCGTCATAGCGTCAAGCTCGGCGTGGTATTCTGCGCGGCGCTGTAGAGCATCCAGCATGAGTGACGTTGTAACCCCTTTACTAAACCGTAACCCAGGCTCAAAAAACACAGGGCATGGCAGCTTTTCAGGGTATGAAGCAACAGCATCCAGCGATGCCAGCGCCATGCGCGTAATTTCGGCAAAAAGCTCTGCATTAACCTCGGTGCTAATGCCAGATGAATCACCAGTACACGATGAGCGCTGCTTAATCAGTGCCATCGTCTCAATCAGGATTTTTGTCAGACGTTCTTTGGTAACAGTGGTCATTTTGCCACCTCTTTGATATGCAGACGCGGCTCACCATCTTTCGGCTCCGGCCACTGGCGGGTTTTGTTAACGGCCAGCTTTTCTACCATCGCCTGGGTGATCTGCTCGTCACTGATACCGGCACGACGTTGCGCATCCCATAACAGGAATTGCATATCAGCCCATTCGCTAAGGTCGCCTGGAGCAGCTGCGGCTTCCAGCGCTTCTTTAGAGAGGTGTTTTAGTGGCCCAATAGGACCTATACTGCCGAAAGTTTTATCCGCCCACACAGCATGATCGGCGCGAACTTTTTCACGCAAATCAAACTGGCGACACTTCTGCAGCTCTTCGCGTTCGTTATCAGTTAGTGGTAATACGGTATACAGCGCCACGACGCGATAATCGTCAGTTTCAAAGGTATCATTCAGCGCCGACACTTCATCTTCTATTAATCCCAGGTCGCTCGATACGCAAAACTCATCCAGATATGGCTTACCATCGGGGTCGGCAATGCCGTACATAAAGCAATTTTTATCGGCTTGGCGACGTTGCTGTAGCTCTGCGACAGCGCAGGCCGCTTTATTCAGCAATTCAGCCATAGTTTTTGCGCCGGGGCGTCGGCCACTTTGAAAATAAAAGCTGGAACCATCGAATAATTTTAAGGCCAGCTCAGTGATTTCTTCATCTGTTAGTTTGTTATTGTTCATATATTCCATTCCTTACCGCATGACTGACAGGTAATGACACCATCCTCATTATCGAGAGCACCGTGACAGCACTGGTTGTTTCTGGCTGTGCGAAGTTCCAGCACTTCATCAATCACCTTTACAGCATCAGCCATTGCGTAGCCGAGATTACCGCCGTCACTTTGTGCTGCTGCTTTGCTGAGTATTTCGCGTATCTGGTGCAGGCGATCGAGTGATGCAGGACCGTGTGCAGGGTGGTTAGTTGTCATTGGTTAGCCCTCACCTTTTGGCAGTAAAAGCGCCGCGATCGTTTCTGGCTGTGGGTGGCGGTAATTCAATAATTCTTCCGGCATTTTCATTAGCTTTCCGTCGCCAGTTAACGCATTAACTCTGCAGCCTTTTACGCCAAATGCTGCTGTATCAATGGTTTCATCATACTGATTGAGCAACTCGGCCATTTTCTCCTGCCACTCTTCCGGCATTTGCATCATTGCAACGCGCGGCATCACAAGAAATGCTGCGTATGACAACCCAAACCAAAGGTGAAGGTCTTTTCTCTCATCTTTGCTCATGATGCAGCTCCTTCAGCTTTCTTTTCATCGACGCTCCAGGCTGTAGCCAGCGCATGTGCCACTTGATAAAACGAATGCTTGACCTTCACAGAGAAAGTTTCTCCAGTAGCCGAAACTGTCTCGATAGTAGTCAACTCGCCGCCGCTTTCGTGGTCTGGATAGAACTGCGTCACCAGGTTGGTTTCGACAATCACCGAATCATCTGGCGTATTCATTTTCAGTCTCATGATGGTCAATCCTCGCGCCAGTCCAGAGGGAAAACTTCATTAAGAAAGCGCTCATTTGTTGACTTTCCATCGGACGATTTAACTTTGATTTTCACCACATAAAGCCAGGCTGGGTATTGCACTTCGTTTACTGATCGCCTTACCTCATAACCAGTAACTTCATATGGACGCATACCCACAGAAGCCAGGCTAATTAGTACCTGACAGCCGATGGGAGGAAGGTCTTTCCCATCCCAAATGGTTTTTGTTCCCATTCATTCCCCCTTATCCTGGGGCTGGCATACAGTATTCAAAACACCAAGAACCATCAGGCAGTCAGCCAGCGCTCTGTGTGCGCCTTTAACTGACACATTGTGGCGTTCTGCAGCGGTGGCCAGACTCTGCCGTTTGAAGTTATTTCGCTTGCTGTCAAATTCACCGTACCACTGGTCATAAGTCGCTTTTGCGTCGATGTGGCTGGTATGGATAGCCGTAGCTATTGAGGAAATGGATAAGGGCGTCATACCTGCAAAAACACCGGCTTTTTCACAGGTCTGGACCATCATTCGGGCATCGAAACGAGAATTCCAGGCCAGCCACTTATAGTTTGAAATGATATCTTTCACCAAAGGAAACACATCACGCCATACAGGCGCGCTGGCGACCATTTCATTAGTGATATTGTTAATTTTTGTCGCTTCAGGAGGAATGGGATTAACTGGTTTAACAAGCGTGTTAAGTAATACATCACCACGCATATTAATAATTGCTATTTCAATGATTTCATCATCAACTTTTAACCCCGTGGTTTCAGTGTCGATAATGACGTAACTGCCATTAATCCACTTTTCCATAATTATGCTTAAAATCTTCTTTTGCGTATTAAACATGATCACTCCCAAATTTTTTGTTGAAATGTCCGTGATGGAACAGGCTCTTTTCTTAACTCAGGCAGGTGAACATAAACAAAGTATTCACCTTTTTTATCGAAAGAATCAGCGATAAAAACTTCACGGCCTTGCTTTCTGTAAATTCTGGAAATATCTTCTGCGTCTTTAAAAGACATTGGGCCTTGCTTAAATGGTGTTTTCATTATCATCCTGTGCGACCGCGGTCGCACCCTCTCTGATTTCCATGTAGCGTCTAAGCCATATTTTCTCTATATGCTTATTTCCTGGCTGATTAGACAAATACCACTCTGTGATAACTGCCTGTCGGTTCGTGTCCGGATGAGTACGATAGTTACAGGTAGGGCACCAGATGATGAACTCTTTCCGGACTCCTGAATACCTAAGCTCTGGCCTACCTGGTTTCCTGTGCATAATCTGCTGGCACAGGCAGGTTGGGACTTCCTGTCCTATTGAGGTTAATGATTTCACTACGTTTCTCCGCCGCATTAAGCAATGCGGTTTTATTCAGATAAAGACATCGTGATTTCAATAATGACCAGCGTTTTTTGTAATCTTTTCTCCAGCTATCAACCGATATATTGAGCAAATAACTAAAATGCTCATCCTCGTATTTTTCGTCTGGAGGTTCATTGCGGATAATTTCGGCTTTAACTTCCTGAATACTGTTATACGTCAATTTCCACATGTTTTTTTTAGTTGCCGTTTTCATCTTTTTAAATCCGGACTTCGAATGGGCAACTAAAAAATCAAGCCATAGCCACTGGCAAATAATCACGTCGTTGTTGTAATCAGGTTTACAGCCATAGCAATAATATAACCATGCTGTTTCCTCTCGGTTTAACTGCCCAATAGCTCTGCGCCAGCTGGTGGTAGCAAAATCTAATTCAGTCAGCAGCATTGAGGATTGCTTAAAAGTTTTCCCAGCGTGAAAACGAACCGGATCGGCAGGAACAGAAATTTCATAGACTTCACTCTCTCCTATATAAATTGTCCGGGTCGGCTTATCAGTGAATCTGTCAGAACTGGCAAGACGCAGCTGCTCTAACTGAACTTCAAGGATCCCGCGCTGAAGGTAGTGAATGTCGGAAAGAGCCGTAGATACCCACATGCGTATGTTATTCAGCTCCATGACCATCACCTTCCTTACCAACACGACGAACAGTGAAATCACTTTTCAGTTGATAGGCCGTCCGGACTTCTATATCGCTTTGCCGAAGAGGGGGGATGACTCCTGCAGCCAGCCATTGGTAGACCGCGCAAGGTGTCACACCTACGCCTTCAGCAGCTTTTTCAACATCGCCAAAGTGGCGGATAAGTTCTTCTGGCTTCATAAAATTATTATAACCAATAAGTCTAAATTAAAGCCAGGTATAATTTATAAATTTTATAGCTAGCTATAAACAGATCGTTTATGATTAACAGTATGAAAACACGAGGCGAACGACTGAAAGCACGCCGTTTAGAGCTGAAGCTGACACTCAAGCAGGTAGCAGAAAGTGTGGGTATCTCTCTTCCTGGCGTCCAAAACTTAGAACGTGGCGACGTTATGCCGTCGCTGGAAATCGGGCTTGCACTGGCGAAATGCCTGCGTAAACCCGTGCAATGGATACTGTATGGCACTGAATCTGATCCAGACCGCGTTCCTGTTATTGGTACGACAGAGAGTGGGCCGGATAAAGACTGGCAGCCAGGAGAACCTGCCAACACAGAACGATTCCTGCCGTTCGTTAGCCAGCGGAACACCGTTTATGCGTTAACGATAGGGAACCAGGTTCAGCGAAACTATCAGCCAGGCGATATGATCCTGGTCGACTCAGCCCTTACACCAGTACCGGGTGAGGATGTATTAGTTTGCGAAAACAACGGCGAGATCACAATTCAGCGATTAGCCCGTTTCGACGATGAGCGCTACTACTTAGATAGCGCTAACTCTCAACGGGTTATCCATGATAAAAGTGATCTTCAATTCGTGCATCAGGTCGTAGGTACGATCAAATCTTTCATGGTAGAGGGTAGATGAAAGAATAACGGGGTTTATTGCTGCCTATAAATCTGGTTTAATGCGGTCTATAATGTATCGCGGTTGAATCAGATTGCGGCAGCCGAAAAAAAGACGAAAAAAAACCCGAGTCGGCAAACTCGGGCCTTTTTCAGGAAGCAGCCACCAAAAAACGCGACCAGATCCTTCAGAAAGATTGTGCGTTTATTGTGGCTGCTCCTGCGGATTTTTTCAACCCGAAAAAACATAATTCGCATGGAAAGGCTAAAAAATGACCTTACAAGAATTCTATGCGGATCGCTTTGGCAGCGATCCGTTCTCATTGCTTGAAGCTGCACGGGATGAGCTAACAGAGCTGGCAAAGATGGCTGGCATTAACTGGCCAGCCTGTGCCGATAACATCCAGTTGAATCCGCGTGGCGGACAGGAACGCTATTCCACCTATAATGGCCCTTCGCCAGAAGCACTGGAAAAGAGCCTCAAAGGCCGCGTTGAAATCTATTCGCGCCTGGAACACAGCAAAGACGGCATTAGCTACCCCTTTATAAACTTTGTCCAGAAGGGTAGTGACGCAGGTTCATGGAGTGGATTTTCCTTCCTTTTCTCCGAATACCGTCGCGACCAACAAAAAAATCATGCGACCGTGGTCGCACAGCCAGCAGAAGAACGCGCTCGCATCGAACGCCAGGCTGAAGCCCGCAGACGTCGCGCCGAACAACAGCGAATAAATGATTTACGAAACAATCAATTAGACCATGAACGCCTGCTTGGCTGGCTTGCATTCCATCACGCATGGGAACATGCGCCAGCTGAGGACGGTTCATGGCCTTATGCTGTGAAAAAGGGCATTCGTGACGTATTTAGTGCGTGTGATGTACGTCGCGTGACCAGTCACGACAGCGCCAGATGGAGTAACGGACCAACCACTTATATGGCTATCCCTCTGTCCCATCTGGATGGTCGCAAAGACGGGCAAATAGTCGGCTGGCAGCGTATTGATAAGCGTGGCGGCAAGTTTCAGACCAACGCCGTCACAACCGGTGATTTCGTCGGTTCCTGTTTCGTTATTGGCGACCTGAAAGGCGCGCAAAATATTGCGGTAGCCGAAGGCTTTGCAACAGGCGCATCAGTATGGCTGGCGACCAGAAAGGATCCGAAAAAGCGCTTTGATGCTGTTGTTGTCGCCGTATCGGCAAACAACATGATTCATGTGGTCGAGCAGCTGGTGAACCTGTACCCGGCCGCAAAAATTACCTGCACTCTGGATAACGACCGCAAATCATCAGCGGAAGGGAAAGGCAACACAGGCCTGCGCACTGGCTACGAAATCATCGCGAAATTTAACGGCATAAAATGCGTTTACCCCATTTTCGAAGATGATCCCCAGCTGGAGTGCAGCGACTTCAACGACCTGCACAAATTACGCGGCCTGCGGGAAACAACTCGCCAGTTGTTCGGCAAGGCAAACCGCCTGAGTACCAGCACAGATTTACTTACACTCACGCTTAACAAGCTGAAAACCATTAAGCGGGACAACCGTCGAACGTTCGCGAAAGAGCTGCTGCAGGCGGTGGATATCGGCATGCTTACATGCCCGGTACCGAACAGCCCATCGGACCTGTTTAAAATGTTCTGCATCGTTCTGCGGGAAATGGATCTGGAGAACGTTTACCGCGCAACGATAAAAGACCACATTGCCCGTCGCCTTAACCGTAAATGCCGCACCGCGCAGGCTCCGCGTTCCTTCAGTGACCGCATTACCGATCCCAATAAACGGCCCCAGCACATCACGTATAAACGCTTTGAAACGTCAGTCATGACCGAAGAGGTTCTGCAGTACGTGCAACAGCTGCAGGGAATCGTGATTGTTCGTGCCGGCATGGGTTCGGGAAAATCGACAGGCCTGTTACGCCCATTGATGCATGACGCGGACCGTGGCGTTTCCGTGGCTCACCGGGTAAGCCTTATCGGTGGCTTATGGGAAATGATGACAGAGAAGAAAGGCGCAAAAGCTGACATTCTGCATTATCAGGATCCTGGTTATCAGGAAATGGCCCCATACGCTAATAAGCTGACTATCTGCATAAACTCCATCGTCAAAGGCTGCTGGCAGCCATTGATGCGCCAGCACGACTATTTTGGATTTGATGAAGCCACGCAAGGGCTACGCGCCATTCTTTCAGGTAAGGCGATGGAAAACCCGGTTGCCGTTTTCAATACCCTAATCGACGCGCTGGCCAG
This sequence comes from Citrobacter sp. RHBSTW-00524, assembly GCF_013747755.1. Lineage (NCBI taxonomy): Bacteria > Pseudomonadati > Pseudomonadota > Gammaproteobacteria > Enterobacterales > Enterobacteriaceae > Citrobacter > Citrobacter sp. RHBSTW-00524. Next base: position 2,531 of record NZ_CP056423.1, on the reverse strand, counting down.
AACAGAATTGCACCCCATTATGGTGGATGCCGATGCCAACGACCTGCTGGTTGACCTGGCAGAACTGGCAATGAAACGCCGCGAGGAAATGGGCCTGCCAGCATGGCTGCAGATTCATGTTATCGAATTGCCAGTCGACGTTCGCAACCGCGAAACCGGAGAACCTATCCGCGTCTTCTATACCGAGAAGGATCGCATTATGACCGAGGTTATTAAGGCGGTGGAACTCGGTGAAAAAATCATGCTGGCGACCGACAGTTCGACATTTGCGGAGGACGTGACGGCCACGCTGCGCCAGCGTTATCCGGAGAAAAAATTCCTTTGTGTGAACCAGAAAAGTAAACCGGAGCCAGAGGTTGAAGCGTTCACCAATAAGCCAAAACAGATGGTCAAAAAATACGATGGCCTGATTTACAGCCCATCCATATCTTCTGGCGTATCCATTGAACAAAAACACTTTGATCGCCACTTCGGCATGTTCTGCGGCGAAGTAGTCCCCAGCGATGCTATCCAGATGTTGCGCCGCGACCGTACCGCTAAAGAATTCATTATCGGCTTTGATAAGGTCCGGGCAAAACGCGAGACAGACCCGAAAAAAATCGAACGCGCATTCGCCCAGGCTCTGCTGGCCACTGCTGGCATGAATGGAGAAGTGACGGACGTTGTGTTTGATGGTGATCGCATTTCAATGGGTGTGGCCAACACCGATTTCACCAGGATGAAAATCAAGGCTGCAGCGATAGAAGCCTCGGCACGTAATGACTACGCCTGCAATATGATCTGCATCATGCACAGCGATGGCTATAAAGTCGCCCCCCTGGCATCTGACGAACTGGCGAACTCTATCGGCAAGGAGCTGCGTAAGGAAGCCAGAGAAATCGTATGGGAACAGACGCTGGATCTGCATCTGAATATTGAGACACCCGACGAATCAGAACGCGAGGAAATCCTGAAAAAACGGGCGCTGACGCTGGAGGAGCAGGCGAAGCTGGTCCGCTGGGATATTGAGAACGAGTTAAAAATTCCGGTTAACGAAGACAACCTGAAATTCTACTTCGACGGCGCTCGAGATAAAGTTCGCCGCTACGAAACCATGCTGCTCGATGAGGTCACGGCACGACGCTATGACCGCGAAGAATCGGCGATCAACTTTACCTACGCCTTTAAACAGACAGGCCAGTGGCAATATTTTGTTGTCACGGCCATGACGCGTGAGCAGGCGGATGAAGCATTCCAAGCAAAATATCCAGGCATTACCGACTACAAAGTGAAAGCAACGCCTGCGGTTGAAGTCGGCATGCGCGGGTTCTACGCCCTTAAATCCGCAGCGCTGCGCCAGTATTTCATCGACTGCGGTATCGACCCGGAGACAATGACCGGAGAGGCCACCCAGGCGCGGATGAAGTATGCCAGGGATAAACTCATGACAGACGAACGGCGCGACCTGTTAAACAACGTCCTGCGCATTGGTGGCTTTATGACACCGAAAGGCAAGCCAAAGGTCCCGGAGGCGCTGTTTAAAAACATTTGCGAATCACTCGGCCTGAAGACCGACAAGCGCCGCGCCAGGGAGGGAGACAAACGCCCAACCATCCGCTTCGTTGATCCAGAGTCGGCAGCGTTCATGATGGAAATTCTGGAGAACCGCCAAGAAGACGGCCTGTCCCTGCAATTGCATAAGGGCGATAAGAAGGCCACCGAAGTGGATCACGGTTTGGATCTCAATATATATATGGATCATAAAACACGATCCACAGACGGGCAGAATCTGGACGCCCCTCATTCAGTAATATCTGAGGCTCTGGCCACGCTGCCGGTGCCTGTTCCGGAGGCCTGGGCGATGACCGCGCTGTCCGACGATGAGCTGGCCACAATGAACACCTGGTCGCCAGCCAGCATCGCGATGACCTTTGCCTCCCTGTACCTCACAGAGTTTATGGATCGCCTCTCCAGCAACGAACTGCGGAGACTGCGTGAATACATCACTGGAATGGCTACAGGCGGCTACGACACGCCGGAGGCGTTCTATGGGTAGTTTGGCGCTGTTAGTTGTGGTTGTGCTGTTTATCTTCCAGCAATGGTTTGATTGCCGGACCAGGCTATCTCTTCGGGAGGGTAGCAGGGTTCGTCGGGCCTTATTTCGTGGAGAAGCATTCGCGCACAACTACCGGATGTGGCAGCGGGTATATCGGGAAATACGGATGAACGGGGAGCTGAAAAATGTCGACAACTAACTATTTAGACAGTCTGGACTATGACCAGTTGAAGTTTTGCCGCGATGAGTGCGAGGCACGAATCAGGGCCATTCAGGAAGAAGAAAAAAAGGTGGCTTGGGCTGTGACTGATGGCAGGGTTAACTTTGGCTGGTTCCGAACTGAGGACTACCCGAAAGCGGTTGAATGTCTTGCTGCAGCAGCTGCTGAACGTTGGGCCGATGCTGATAAAGAAAACCCGGAAACGCGTTACGAACTGAATATTGCCATCGAGGGCAGCCGCCTGCCGTTGTCGGAGTACAACGCGTTATTCGCTGA
>NZ_CP056422.1:0-112583 GCF_013747755.1 Citrobacter sp. RHBSTW-00524 | reverse complement strand
TCCAAGTGTCTCTTTTTATTCGACCGCTTTGGTGGCCTTTGCTGATTACAGTGGATAGTAGCACTCATCACAGCGGTTATCCTACCGCCTATAGTGGTTTTTCTACTCTCTACAGTGGTTGGTTTGCTCTTCATAGTGGCTGATCTTCTCTCTATAGTGGATATCGATCACCTCTAAGACCATGCGGCACAACGGTTTGCGGGGTCCGGGGATCTTTTTGGGTCTTTGTGGGTCTCTTGGGTTCTCTTTGGGATCTGAATTACTGGATCGGGCCTGTGTATAAAAATCAGGTAATTGCATAACCAGCCATCACTCCCCTTCTGGGGATAATGTGTGGTCGAAACAAACACGCCTGAACGCAAAACTTCCAACATCTCTATGAATATCAGCTACCTGACGTAGAAACACAGGCACTGAGTTATCCAGTTAAGACAATGTCTCCTACTCACTACAGTGGATGCCGACCACTCTCCAGAGAGGTTGTTTTGCTCTTCATAGCGGTTAATATGCTCTCTACAGAGGTTACTTTCCTCCCCATAGTGGATAGTAACCCCCTCTCAGGCCAGTAACCGCAACGGCTGGAGACGATCGGGGATCTCTTTTGATCTTCTGTAGGATCTCTCTGGGGATCTAATTATTGGATCGGTCCTGTGAATAATGGGGATAAGTAAAACAGGCATTTGCAAACATCGGTGCGCCTTGTCAGTTATCGTTGCCCCGGACAAAACTATTTGAATAAGAATTATGGATCTCAAACGCACGCGCTGGGTTCGCCGTCTTGAAGATGGCTCCTACACCATTGAATCGAACACTAGCCTGAACAAACAGAAGTTGCTCTGCGACCTGTGTGGCATTGCGTCGAAGTGCCCGATTAACGAAACCCGGCTCAAACTCCACGACGCCGGTGCGCACTTCCACCTGAACAGTTGCATACGTTACGTGCCACTGCTGGCATTTCGTAAACCGATCATCGGATTAGACGCTCCCTACTTCAACACACTGCGCTCTGGTGTAACATGGCGAGACCGGGTCGAACCTGGCAAGCTCGTTTGTCTGGTTGAGGCTGATACTGGAAATATCATCCGGTTCGGGAGAGTCGATAAGGTCTACTCCGGCCCGGTGGATGAGATGCTGCGGAAACATAGCCGGTTTAACCATCTTTGCATGGGTGGGGAGAAGATCGAGAAGGTTGGCGAAGTGATCCGCAAATCCTACGGACACTTCCTGAACGACGACAGCCTTCTCACGGCCATCTACATTCGCCATGTCGATCGGGAGTTCGATACGGAGTATCACAGCGCTGAAGAGTTGAATCTTGTCGACCCTCGCCCAAAAGCTGGGGTAATCGACATCAGCGTAGCGCGTCAGAAGCCCCCTGAGACGTTTTAAACGTAAACTCATGGTTTTACCGGGGCATAAAATATGGTGTCTTAGAAAGACACTGAGAGCTTTAGGGATTAATACATGAGTGAATTTTATTCAAGGGCAGCAACTGTGGCAGACATGCCATTTATCATGGGTGAGTTCGAAGACGGCGCACGCAAGGGTCACTTCTACGAAGAGATCCTCACATCAAAGGGGGGTAAAACCTTTGAGAAGCAGACCAGGCTAGCCATCAAGACGAACGAGCAGGGCCAATACTCCGGGCATTATATCTACATCCTGCTGCGCCGTTCTGATGACAAAAAAGCAGGGCTAATCTGGCTCTGTGCCGCACTCGATCCAACCGGTGCGCCACGACTTGAACTCCGTGCCGTCAGTATCGTCAAAGAGCTACGCGGGAAAGGCTATGGGTCAATGCTGGTGTCCGACATGATCGATTCAAACCCGATCCAGCCGATGATGGCGAAGTGCTATGTCAAATCCTCGCAAATGGCCGACATGCTAAAACGCAGAGGTTTTCTCCTTTTTGACACGTCCCCCAAAGGCACGCAGATGCTGTTTCGCGATCCGAAGTAATAAGCCCCCATACGGTTGAGATATTGTCACCACCATAAAAATAAGTAGGTATTTACTTATATATCTTGTCATAATCATGTGCCTGTAGATTTTCTTCTGTGCCGTGTTGTCTGGGTTGTTCGCCTCTCAAACACGCTTAACATCTGTATCAAAATAACCACAAAGGAAAAGACACATGACATTGCCATACGGGGTGATATCAGATCCCCATTATCATCGTTGGGATGCTTTTGCGACAACAAACGCTGACGGGCTGAACTCTCGACTGGAGATCCAACTGGACGCCACGAAAGAAGCTGCCAAAGCCATGAAAGCTGCGGGCTGCAAGCACATGCTGGTGGCTGGTGATACTTTCCATGTTCGTGGTGCTATATCGCCTTCCGTCCTGCATTTCGTGACCGAAACTTACGAGTGGATCATCAAAGAGTTGGGCCTCGAAGTGGTCATGCTGGCCGGCAACCACGACCTCGAAACCAACGATTCCGTATACAGCGCCAATGCAGCGGCCTCTCTGCGCTCAATCGGTGTGGAAATCGTCTGCGGCAAACGCTCTCACTCCATCAAAATGGGCGACGTTACCGTCCACCTGATTAGCTGGCGCAATAACCACGCAGAGCTTATCAGCGACCTCAAAACACTGCGTTCCGGGCTGGATGGCGACAACCACGATGTCGTTGTGCATACCTCGATCAACAAAGCGATCCCCACCATGCCTGATGTCGGCATCGACGCACAGGAACTGAAAGATATCGGCTTCCGTTTGTTGCTGTCCGGACACTACCACAACCACAAAGAAGTGCTGCCTGGAGTGGTTAGCATCGGGGCGCTGACGCACCAGAATTGGGGCGATGTTGGCTCTCTGGCTGGCTTCATGATCGTCAACCCTGACGGCACATTCACCCACCACGAAACCTCCGCACCCAAGTTCGTCAACCTTGAGGACGATGTGGAAGACGACCAAATTCGCGGTAACTACGTGCGCTTTCGTGCCGTTGTTGAGAGCGATGAAGAAGGCATCAAACTCCAGAACGTCCTGAAAACAATGGGCGCTAAGGGTGTCGTCTGCAACTTCATCCGCAAGGCATCGATGATGGAAGGCACTGCCAGTACTGCGGAGACCAGCAAAATAGACAGCCTGGGCGAGTCCGTCGCGGCGTACTGCAAGATCGTTCACGACACTGACGGCGGCTTCGACCTGAGCAAGCTGGACATGCTGTGTCAGGAGATCCTGACCGAAGCGGAGAGTGCGGAGGCAGTGTGAGTACGAGCCATTCTGGGAGCTTTCGGGACTTCATCTCCACGATGAAAAGACTTGAACGAGGCCAGACGGTGATGTTCCACAAGCCCTACCCACCTGACGGAAACCCTGTGGCGTTTTATCTGGGAAGACTGAGCAAACAAGGCGTACTGAAACGCAGATCTTTCCCAGCCCACACGGAGTTTCAACTGCGAAAAGGCCAGCATTTGAATCAAAAAGTTAGAGGCATTGTATGAAATTTCTAAAGCTCCAGGTTGAGAACTTCATGGCGTTAGCCAGCGCCGAAGTTGAGTTAGACCAACGCGGTCTGGTGCTCATTCAGGGTGTTAACAGTGGCGACTCCTCTGCTGCCAGCAATGGCGCGGGCAAATCGACTTTGATGAACAGCCTGATGTGGTGTCTGTATGGCGAAACTGCGCATGGCGTTAAAGGTGACGACGTGTTGTCTACAGGCCACGAGAAAAACTGTCGCGTGATGGTGACTGTTGAGGATGAAGGAAAGCGTTACGCCATCATTCGCCACCGCAAACACAAAGAGTTCAAGAACCGGCTGATCGTCCGTGGCGAAGACGGTGATATGACCAAAGGCAAAGACACACTGACGCAGGAGTTCGTTGAACGCCTGATTGGTGCATCGAAAGAGGTGTTCATGGCGTCCATCTACGCCAGTCAGGAAGCAATGCCAGATCTGCCGGGTATGTCCGACAAGAACCTCAAAACCATCGTTGAAGAAGCCGCTGGCGTCGACCGGTTAACGCGAGCCTATGCAATTGCTCGCGAGCGAGCCAACGCAGCTGCCGCACGTATGGATGTTACCAAATCCAAAATGGACGCCTGTCTCACGCTTATCGAGACCGCACAGTCAGAGATTGAGGCGGCCAAAGCGTCCTCTGATAGCTGGGAGCGCGATCGCGGCGAACGTCTGGACAAGGCTCGATTCGATTTGGCTGGCGCGGAGGTAACACTGTCTGAAGTCGTGATGGAAATTCGCTCGCTGCCGGAACAGATCCGGGATACGGAAAACGCGATTGCTGGCGAACGCAGCAAGCTGGCCTCCAAAGAAGAGCATGACGCCAAACTGCTGAAGGTGCGCGGTGCGATTACGGAGATCCGCTCAAGCATCCGCACTTCAGAAGCGGCACAGAACGAGTCCATGAACCGTGCTCGTTCGTTTAAAACCAAAGCAGAAGAGGTCAGCACAAAGGTCGGGGCGCCTTGTGTTACGTGCGGAAAGCCCTACTGCGAAGAAGATTTGTCCACCGTGAAGGAGAGTTTCATTGAACAAGCGCGTAATGAGATCGGCCAGGCGCAGGCATCAGCAGCGGCAGTGGCTCAACACAAAGCTCGTCTTGAGAAAGCGCTCGGCATCGAGTCTGCACTGGTCGCAGCCACACCCGACGTCTCAGAAATCATCGCCAGAATCGAACGCCTGACCAATGAGCTAAGTGCGCTGCGTCATCGAGAACGTGAAGTTGTGGCCGTCGAAGCGATGGTGGCGCGGGCGCGTACTGACGTGAATCGCATCATGGCAGAGGTAAACCCATTTCTGGCTGTCATTAAGCGCCATGAAGACAACCTGGCTGCCAATAAATCTAATCATGCAGTACTTAAAAAAGAGTTAAAAAGCATTCAGGAACAGGCTCTGTTGCTGGAGAAAGCTCGCCAGGTTTACTCCCCAGCTGGCGTGCGTTCACACATCCTGACTTCTGTTACGCCTTTCCTGAACATCAGGACTGCGGAGTATCTCAACACGCTGTCGGACGGCAATATCGTTGCCGAATGGTCGACAATGGAGACAACAAAGAAAGGCGAGTATCGCGACAAATTCAATATCAGCGTAACCAAAACAGGCTCCAGCAAATCCTTCCAGACGTTGTCTGGTGGCGAGAAGCGTAAGGTACGCATTGCGTGCTCTCTTGCTTTGCAGGATCTGGTTGCCAGTCGCGCCAGTAAGAATATCGAGCTGTTTATCGGGGATGAAATTGACGACGCGCTCGACACTGCCGGTCTGGAGCGTCTCATGGGGATTCTGGAAGCCAAAGCGCGTGAACGCGGCACAGTGATGATCATTTCCCACAAAGAGATGAAATCGTGGTTCCGGGAAACCATCACAGTCGAAGTCAAAGAGGGTCGCAGCTATGTCGTTTAACTTGAGCCGAACGCAGTTTTTGCAGATGTTTGCCGTGATGCAGTCTATAAAGCTGATAAACCACCATACGGCAAAAGCAGCTGCGCCTGCACTTTTGTGGAAAAACGAAAACATCAATGACGACCAGTTCTCGGTATTAACCAGTCTGTTGTCATCGACTCCGTTGATGCCGAGTTTGTCTATGCTGCCGTCAGGAAGCACTGCGCCGATCCTTATTAATCCATTTACGGAAGGTGGATATCTCCCACATTCTGGGCCGGGATTCGTTGTGATTCCTGAAACCGGAACGCTGAACATCCAAGAAAATGCGCTCTTCAATGCGATGGAGACGCACATCAGCACCGCATTCACTAATCTGATTCGACACGCTAACGCACGCGCAGATCACGTTGCAATGCCGGGTGCTGCCTTCGCCAGCTTCTCTGTTGACTATGATCGGCACGCGCCAATCTCAAAGCGGGCGAAACTTTGCTTTTACGAGGAGGGATGTGAAGTAGCGGTTATTGAAGTTCTTCTCCCCCATGTATTCAGCGCGAATGAAACGGCTGCACGCCATCTGATCGACATCATGCGACATTTCATCGGCCAGAGCATGATTGATGCAGATATTGCGGCAGGCGTTCTAACCAACGATAGCATTCATGTTGTTAGCGACATTCCGAAGCCGCCAACTCGCGAGCCGGAGAAGACACTTGAACAGAAACTAATGGAATGCCCAACCTGGGCTACGTGGTAAGGAGACCAAAAATGAGTAAAACCATTCGTGTGGTCGGCGTCGACCCTTCAATGAGCAACTTTGGCCTGGCGATTGGCACGCTGGATCTGGAAACGGATAAGCTGGACATTCATGGCCTGACATTGGTGGAAACCAAAGCTGGTGGCAACAAGAAGACGGTTCGCGTAAACAGCGACGATCTGCGCCGCGCTAACGAAATCTGGCGTACCGCCAAGCCCATAATCGAGCAGGCTCATATGGTGTTTTGCGAGTTGCCGGTTGGTAGCCAGTCCAGTCGCGCACAAACCTCATACGGCATCTGCATTGGCGTACTGGCGTGCGTGGATAAGCCACTGATACAGGTCACGCCAAACGAGATTAAGCACTATGTTGGGAATAAGCTGACCACGTCGAAGGAAGAGATCATTCAGTGGGCTACGCAGAAGCAGCCAAACGCCCCGTGGTTGCGCCGGAAGCAATCTGGTAAGGAAGTGCTGGTGAATAAAAACGAGCACCTTGCGGACGCTGTCGCGTCGATTTACACAGGTATGCAAACTGATCAATTCCGTCAGGTTCGCGATGTTCTTGCGGGAATTTTATAAGTCGGTAATTGATAGGTAAGTGCTTATCTATTAACATGAGGCCACTATATTTAGTGGCCTTTTTTATTGGGTGATACATGATAAGCATCGTAAAACGTAACGGTTCCACAGAGCCGTTGTCAGAGGAAAAATACAACCGCGTTGTGATGTGGGGAGTCGAAAACATTCGCAACGTTAGCGCGTCTGCTGTCGCTATGGGCGCCGCTGCCAGCATTTTCGACGGAATGACCACCTGCCAGCTGCATGAAGCGCTGGTGAAGTCCGCTGCCGATCTGATCTCTCCGGAAACCCCGAACTACTCGCAGGTTGCCGCGCGACTGAGCCTGTTCAAGATCCGCAAGGACGCCTTCGGGCAGTATGACTACCCGAATTTCTACAATCACATCGTCAGCAACGTCAGCCGTGGCGTTTACGATGAAGACCTTCTCAAGTACTACTCTCAGGAAGAAATTGCCGAGCTGGGCGTGTACATCAAGCCTAAGCGCGACGAATACTTCGGCTATGCCGCAACCGTGCAGCTGGCGAGCAAGTATCTCGTTCAAAACCGTGTAACTGGCGCTATCTACGAAGGGCCACAGCAACTCTACATGCTGGTCGGCATGTGCCTGTTCCAGAATTGGGAAGATGGCTACGCCGGTAAGACGCGTCTGGAGATGGTTAAAGGCTTCTACGATGTGACCAGTACATTCAAGCTGTCTCTGCCAACGCCAATTATGGCCGGCGTGCGCACCCCTACTCGCCAGTTCTCCAGCTGCGTGCTGATTGAAGCTGCTGATAGTCTGAAAGGGATTAGCGCTGCGTCTTCCGCAATCATTGACTACGTGTCACGTCGCGCGGGCATTGGTATTGGCTTTGGGCGTCTGCGTGCGCTGGGAAGTGAGATCCGCAATGGCGAGGCCACCCACACAGGTGTTATTCCATTCCTAAAGCACTTCCAGACGGCGGTGAAATCCTGCTCTCAGGGCGGTGTTCGCGGCGGCGCTGCTACAGCGTTCTATCCGATCTGGCATCTGGAAGTTGAAAGTCTGCTGGTGCTGAAAAACAACCGTGGCATTGAAGAGAACCGCGTTCGTCATCTCGACTATGGCGTGATGATTAACCGTCTGATGTATCGCCGCCTGGTGCGCAACGAAAACATTACGCTGTTCAGCCCACACGATGTGCCGGGACTGTACGACGCGTTCTTTGTTGATCAGGACAAGTTCGAAGAGCTGTACCTGAAGTACGAGGCCGACGAGAGCATCCGTAAGAAATCTATCCCGGCCGTCGACCTGTTCTCTACGCTGATGCAGGAGCGTGCCTCCACTGGTCGTGTTTACATTGCCAACGTCGACCACATGAACGATCACGGCGCATTCGTTCCGGAAATTGCACCGGTACACCAGTCCAATCTCTGCATGGAGATCACGCTACCGACCAAGCCACTGGCGTTCACTGACGATCCGAACGGGGAAATCGCGCTTTGCACCCTGTCTGCGTTCAACCTGGGCGCGATCCGCACGCTGGACTCACTGAAAGACGTGGCGTTTTACGCTGTGGCGGCACTGGACTCTCTGCTCGACTATCAGGACTACCCGATGGCTGCTGCAGAAATCCCGGCTAAAGCTCGTCGTAGTCTGGGTATTGGCGTGACCAACTTTGCCTACTATCTGGCGAAGAACGGCTTTAACTACTCTGACGCTGCGGGCAACCAGTTGGTACATGAGACCTTCGAAGCCATTCAGTACTACCTGCTCGATGCGAGCTGCCGACTGGCCGAAGCGAAAGGTGCATGTGACTGGTTCTCCCACACCAAATATGCACAGGGCCAGCTGCCAGTCGACCACTATCGCAAAACGCTGGATACCAACCCGGAGACCTCTTTCGAGCTGAAAATGCCGTGGGAAGAACTGCGTGGCCGTATCCGTGAGCATGGTCTGCGTAACTCCACTCTGACCGCTCAAATGCCGTGTGAGACGTCCAGCCAGATCACCAACTCCACCAATGGTATTGAGCCGCCCCGCGGCCCGGTGTCCGTGAAGTCTTCCAAAGACGGCATCGTGAAGATGGTCGTTCCGGACTTCGCGCAACTGAAAGACCAGTACGAGTACCTGTGGGATATGCCTGATAACCGCGGCTATCTGACTAAGGTGGCCATCATTCAGAAGTTCTTCGATCAGGCCATCTCTGCGAACACCAACTACGACCCGACTCGCTTCCCTGGCGACAAGGTTCCAATGATGAAGCTGCTGGAGGATCTGCTGTTTGCGTATCAGCAAGGTGTGAAGACGCTTTATTACCACAACACGCGTGATGGCGCAGGTAAGCGTGATGACGACGATCAGGTGTCAGAACCTTCCGCTGCGGAGGTTGTTGAGCCAGAAGATGAGTGCGATGGCGCGTGCAAAATCTGATGAGCGTGGGGAGAAATCCCCACCTTTTCATTGAGTTGAGCACCTTATTTAAACCAATAAGATAACAATTTGTTTAAAGCCACTCGATAACATTCAGAGGGAAACACATGACTTATTCTACTTTCCGTTTGGGCGCTAACGACGCAACGAAGGAACCTATGTTCCTCGGCCAGTCTGTCAACGTAGCACGCTACGATCAGCAAAAGTACCGTGACTTCGAAAAGCTGATTGAGAAACAACTCTCGTTCTTCTGGCGCCCTGAAGAAGTCGACATTACCACTGACCGCATCGACTTCAATACCAAGCTGCAAGAGCACGAACGCCATATTTTTCTGAGCAACCTGCGTTACCAGACGCTGTTGGATTCCGTTCAGGGTCGCAGTCCAAACGCAACACTACTGCCGCTGATCTCCATTCCTGAGCTGGAGACATGGGTTGAGACCTGGTCGTTCTCTGAGACGATTCACAGCCGCAGCTATACCCACATTATCCGCGGTATGGTGGATGACCCGAGCATCGTTTTCGACGGCATCGTCACGGACGAAGAGATCATCAGCCGGGCTGTAAGCATCTCAAGCGAATATGACAGACTGTACGAAATGACCTGCGCTCGCCAGCATCTTGGCGAAGACGAATTTGAACGGCTGTATGTCAGCGAGTTTGATGGCAAGCCCTACCCTCTCCAGCGCCAGCTGTTCCGCACACTGGTGTCAGTGAATGCACTGGAGGCGATTCGCTTCTACGTGAGCTTTGCATGTACGTTCGCCTTTGGTGAGCGGAAGCTGCTGGAGGGCAACACGAAGATCATGCGCTTCATCGCGCGCGACGAGGCTCTGCATTGCGAAGGTACTGAACGCATGATCCGCTTTATGCGTACCGGTCGTGAAGGTCTGATGTGGAAGATGATTGCCGCAGAAGAAGAGAGCTTCATCTATCAGACCATGATGGACGTGGCCGGGCAGGAAATGCGCTGGGCTGACTATCTGTTTAAAGACGGCGCAATGATTGGCTTGAATGCCGACATCCTCAAAAGCTATGTGAAATACCGCACCAACCTGGCAATGCGTCGTCTTGGGCTGCGACCGCTGTTCCCGGAAATCAAAGACGATCCACTGGTATGGATGAACAAATGGCTGCTGTCAGACACCCTGCAGATCGCTCCGCAGGAAGCTGAACAAAGCAACTACCTCGTTGGCCAGATTGACTCCGCTGTCGATCGCTCCGGCCTGAGCCAGTTCGCAGACCTTTAAGCCGAGTTTAACCACTTTGTGGCCTGGCGCTGCTGGGTCACAATTGACGTATCAAATGAAGTCCAAAGGAAAGAAAGAAGACATGAAATTTACGAAACTGACCGATCATCTGAAACTTGCCGCAGACAAACTCGTGGGATTTAAGCCAGAGCCTTACGAGTTGAATCCTGGTTTTGGCAAGGCAACGGAAAGCATCTACCTGATGGTTGACCAGTTCCACACACTGTTTCAGCACCCACGCCGTGCCATTCCAGATCCGGCATTACTGCGTCTGCGTGCCAAGCTGATCCACGAAGAAGCTGTTACCGAGGGCATCCCGGCAGCCAAAAATGGGGATATGACGGCACTGCTGGACGCGATGGCTGACTTCCTTTACGTGGGCGTCGGCACAATGGTGGCCATCAAAGGCGGAATCTCTACGGGCATGAGCTACTACACCCAAGAGCAGAGTGTTGATCGCTTCATCCACACCATCATGGTTCCGGGCAACACGGTCTTTGACGATATGGCCATCCCGTTTGAAGAAGCAAAAGAAGCTGCATTAATGCTGAATGCGCTGGCTGACAAACTAGAAGCGAAGCCGATAAGCGATTCCGAATTGGTGCAGGAGCTGCGCCGCGTGATGAACAAAATCTACGTTGCCTGCATGATGACCTACCGCCTGGCTGATTTTCTCGGTATCGATATTGTTGAGCTGGTGGCAGAAATCCATCGCTCCAACATGACCAAGCTGTGGCCGGCTGACGCCGAAGAGCGTCGTGTGGCGGTAGAGAATTGCAAATACGACAAGGAAGACCTGGGCTTCCGCCATGCTGAAGGGACTGACATGATGATTGGCTTCAGAATTTCTGATGGCAAGATCCTCAAATCCCCGACCTACAGCGATGTGGATCTGACTCGCTTTGTTGAGAAGGCGAAATCATCATCTCTTTACGAGATGGTAAAAAAATAATTGTAAGTATCTACTTATCATTATATATTGCCTTGGCGTGTTTTATTGTCCAAGTTCTTAATTGCTCATTGCAATGGTGGCCTAAGAGCCACCATTTTTTTTACTCCCCTCCTAGCCTTACACACTTCTGACAGATAAACTTGTATAAAATAATGTGTATGTACTTACTTATCTTGTGTGAGGTTGATTTTGTCTATCCTACTGAATCGAGACTTTACGAACGGTCAGTTTGCCAGTGGTTCGTATGCCAAAGTGGTTGAAACGGTGCTCAACACTGGCGTTCACGCTGGTGATCGCACCGGAACCGGCACAAAAAGCGTTTCATATGTCCCTTCCTACTACATGCTGACGGGCGGCTCTGTTCCACTTATCTCCGGAAAAGCCGTCAATCTGAAGCCGTTACTGGTTGAGCTGGAGTGGTATCTCAAAGGAACGGGCAACATCCAGTTCCTGAAAGACAATGGCGTCAAAATCTGGGATGCCTGGGCTGATGAAAATGGCGATTTAGGCCCGGTCTATGGCAAGCAATGGCGTCGGTGGGAAGACACCCGCATCGTGAGCCATAGCGAGTATTTGAGCAAAATCGACACGTTCCGTGAGCGCGGGTACAAGGTCGAGGGGTATCTGGGCGTAAGCGAAGATCGCGTTGTGTTGTCCCGTGAAATCGACCAGCTACAGCGTATCGTTCACACGCTTCGCACCAACCCGACAGATCGTCGCATCCTGCTGAATGCCTGGAATGTTGGCGAACTGGAAGATATGAAGCTGCCGCCATGCCATTTCGTGTTTTCACTGTGGAGTCGCGAGCTGGACTTTGAGACCCGACTGACGATGGCCACCGATATTGGCATTCAGCACAACCGCCACGGCCACGAGTCCATTTACACCCAGATGCTGTGTCTTCTGGAAAGAGATGGCGGCATTACTGAGAACATGCTGGACGAGCTGGGCATCCCGAAACGCATTCTGAACTCATGCCTGGTGCAGCGCAGCGTCGATACCTTTGTTGGTATGCCGTTCAACATCGCCGGTTACGGCATTCTCACCCACTTCCTCGCGAAGATCACCGGCCACATGGCTGGCGCATTCGTGCATTTTGGCTTTGACGTTCATCTCTACGACAACCACATGGAAGGCGTTGAGGAACTGATGAAGCGCGAGCCGCCCAAAGAGTCCGACCCGGTTGTCATCTTCCCGCATGAATGGGCCGAACTGGACGACTTCAAATGGGAAGGTGTGCAGGTGTGCGGCTACAGCCCTCTTCCGTGGATCAAGGTTCCAGTGGCGGTGTGATATGGCCAGAGGGATGTATGTGTTGTGTGAAATTGAAGGTGTGCTGGCGAGAGCCAGCCATCGCAAAGCAGTGCCTGATGCGGATGCAGGCGCTCTCATTGCCGGTGATGAACTCATCTTTCCCACCAGCCGCATGTTGCGTGGTTTTGCTCGCTCCGGTGCTGAAGTGGTGCTTATCAGTAGTCGTCCGGAAGCGCTCGAAGGCCCAACCAAACGCTGGCTGAAGGACTTCGGCATTGATTATGACTGGCTCCACCTGGTTCCGCGCGGTGTCAGTTTTGAAACCCATATCAAGCGCACGCTGGCAGAGCACAAAGGCGACTTACTTATCGCCGCACTGGTTCACGATCCGCGTCTGCGTTCTGCGCTGGCAGATTCTCACCAGCGACCAACCATCTATGAGGTAAGCCAATGAAGATGATTGCAGCTGTCGGCCGCAACTATGAAATCGGCATTGGCAACGAACTTCCCTGGCGTTGCCCGACCGATCTGAAACTGTTCAAACAACTCACCAAAAACGCCACTGTCGTGATGGGACGTAAGACGATGGAAAGTCTTAAACGCCCGCTGCCAGAGCGCCATAACCTCGTTTTGACGCGCTCTCGTGGCTATATCCCCAATGGGTTCTACCCCGCTGGCATCGATGACGTTTTGAGACTACCAGATCCGGTCTGGGTGATTGGTGGCGGGCAGATTTACTCGCTCTTTATGCCACACGTAGAAGAGATCTGGCTGTCGCATATTGGCGTGGATGTGCCGGGCGCGGATGCGTTCTTCCCGGCGCCAATGATGCGTTCTTTAGGGTTCGTACCAGTCGAAACGGCTTATACCCAACGTGCAAATGAGGATGAGTCTGGCTTTTTGCAGATCGTATACAGAAGGTCGTAATGGATTACCGGATTGGAATCACTGGCGCACAGGGCAGTGGAAAAACAACCCTGGCAAGGTACATCGATGCGCATTATGGCATTCCGTATGTGGATGCCGGCGTTGGCAAGCTGATGAGCAGTCTGGGGGTGAAGGTTGGCGAGCGTTTGCCCCTTTACGAACGTCTTCAGGTTCAGATGGAGATTGCCAGACACATCGAGATGATCACCCGCGGCGTTGAAGGTTTTGTTATCGACCGCACGCCAGCCGATGTCATGGCTTATACGCTTGACCTGGTCGGCCAGACCAACGAAGACCGCTGCATCGAGCTGGCTCTCGACATTGAGCAGTTTTGCCACAAAGCGGCCATTTCCAACTTCAATGCTATCGCGGGTCTTCGCCCGGGCGTTGAGCTTTCCAGCAAAGATCTCGCGCGTCCCCAGCGAGGATCGCTTGACCGTCTCTATGTTGCTCGCATCGATGCACTTATGTGCGGTGAGCTGACGAAAATCAACACGCTTCCCCAAACCGGCGATCTGCAGGTGTTCGTTATTTCTGAAAAGTGCCGCACGGTTGAAGCGCGAGCCAGATCGGTATTGCGAGTGCTGGACAGAGCCGCTGAAAACATCGAGCGCCGTATAACAGGACGAGTGACCTTCCACTGAATGTTGCTCCCCTGTTGGGCAGTGTGACAATAAGACACGCGAAATGAATCGAGGAAAAACAGAATGATAGACGAACTTCCCCTCTCGGATGAATTAGATCGTAAAGCGATTGAAGCACTGATCCGCATTGCTGACGAACAATCCCGCTCTTTGATGAGTGAACGTGAAGCACGTCTGGCTATCCGCGCAGTGTTTGAGTCCGTTCAAGGGCTTGTTGGGGAAGAGGTTGGCGAAGCCATCAATGTGGCGATGTCGCAGTTCAATGGCGGCACCAAGCGCCCTCTGTTTCCTATGCACCTCAAACTCTCAGGCGGTACGGTTCTGTACGTGTCCGTTTGCCTGGAGACCAACCAAATCCAGATCCTCAACACATCAACGGGCGAATGGCGCGAGCCGGTCGTCTGCGAAAGTGGCGAGGACGCACTGAAAAAGGCTGCTCAGTTTGTGCGTGGCGCACTGCTGAAAGGCGCGAAGAAGCTGTAAGGAGTACGAATGACCACGATTGTCGGTGGCGTCGATATTGAGTCCACAGGGCTGGACTTCACATCCGGCCACAAAATTATCGAAATCGCGATAACCCGTTATGAACTGGAAACCCAGAAGCACATCGACAGCCTTGAGATGCGCTTCAACCCGCGTCGAAGCATAGATCCGAAGGCGCAGGCAGTGCATGGCATTTCACTGGAAGATCTGGCGACGGAACCGCTACTGGCTGACCACGCAGGCAAGATTGCTGCGTACATGGGCGCATGTAGCGCGTTAGTCGCCCATAACGGAGAGGCTTTTGACCTTCCGTTCATTCGCCACGAGTTCGGTAGCTATGGGGTGAAATTGCCAGATATCCCTCTGGTTGACTCCATGCTGGATGGCTTGTGGGCTACCGAGGATGGGAAGCGCCCACGCCTGGAAGAGCTGGCGTTCTCACTTGGGTTCACTTACGACCGTGAGAAGGCCCACAGCGCTCTCTACGATACTGACCTGATGATGCAGTGTTTCTTCAAAGCCCGAGAGAAATACGGCTTCTTCAAACTCCCATTCGAAAGCGCCTGATGGCGCTTTTTCTTTGCCTTCAGTTCTTCTAACTGCCTGTAATTATGACTTTTCCGCCTGATAGGTTTTGCCAAAATACGCTCAACCAAAACGCGGAAACGCACCAACGAAAACATAAGGAGTTAAAAATGAGCGCAGTTACAAACACTGTTAAAAACGATGACCTGGACGAACTGACTGCAATGCTGCAATCTCTCGACGAACCAGTTCAGAAAGCTGCGAAAATGAGCGGGGTCGACGAGATAGACGATCTTCTCTCTGGTCTGGATGATGCAATCGCAAAACCAGTCGAGGCGGTGGCGGATGAAGTCATGAATGCCAGCTCTACCGGCGATCTGAGTAGCGTTCTGGAAGAACTTGAGATTGAGCACGAATCGGTGAAGGTCGAGGAACCAGAGCGTGACCTTGTTGCGGAGATAGTGAACGAGACAGCGCCTGAACTTGACGCTCGAAGTACTGAGACTACCGGTACAGATCCAACCCCTTTACCTTCAGTGGCGTCAGAGCCTAAACCTGAAGAAGAGCAGCCAAAACGCCAGAAGGCAAAATCAGAGCGTACACCGGCCAAACCTCGCTTCACGCTGGAAGGTAAGGACGAATCGTTCTATGCGACAGCCGGTCTGGAAAGTGAGAGCTTTACTGCCGCATTCGAAGGGGCGCCAGTCAAAGCGAAAGACAAGATCTTAAACCTTTTGAACTGGTTTAGTGGTGGGCCGGAAATCAGCGTCTACACGGTAATCGCAATGCGCCATATCCTTGACGCGAACACGGCGACCAGCAATAGCATTAAACTGGCGCTAATGAGCAACCCGGAAAAACCATATCCGCTCAACACCGCTTCGACTCAGGCTGGCCAGATGATGGCTGTGTTTCCAGCTACTGGCATTGCCACCAGGGAAGGTGGAAATCTAACCCTTAATAAAGAGTCGCCGATCGTCAAAAAATTCATAGCGGAGTATTCCATTGGATGATGTTCCCCTACCCGATCTAAAGCCCCCTGAGAGCTTTAGGACGCTGGGTAAGCTAATCGCATACCCAGCATCGATAAAACGCGCCAGAGAGCTTCCCGTTTGCGGATCTGGCGCGTTCTTCTTTGTTTGCTATCCGTTGGATTAAATGAAAAGATAGGTAAGTGTTTACCTATCAGAACAAAGTAATGATCGCAGCCGAAAAAATCAAAAAGCGAGAGCGTGATGCCTCTCTTCGCGACCTTTGGCGCACACCGCAGTGGTTGTTTGTCGCCATCCAACGTTACATAGGCGTAAAGTTCGATGTGGACGTCGCCTGCAACAAAGATAATGCCCTCCTGCCGAACTTTATCGGTGTTGAGCGTGATGCGCTCAAGTGCAGCTGGGGAGAACCTGGCACTGTGGCGTTCCTTAACCCGCCCTACTCCAAAATCACCCCCTGGATAGACGCAGCCATTCGCGAGCAGGCGCGTGGAGTGACGACAGTCATGTTGATACCACAATCCCTCGATACGCAGTGGTACGAGCGTGCGGCTGAATGCGCCAACGAAACCGTCATCTTGTCTGGCGGCCGCGTGGCGTTCGTTGAGCCGGATGTTGAACTTGGGCTGGTGGAGGTGAACATCAACCCTGGTGGTAGCATGTTGCTTATCTTCCGTGGCTACTGTCAGGAAGCTGGGCACACCATCAGCAAGATACCGCTGGCGGTGATGAAAAAGCTGGGTGGTTATGATCCTGCCAATGTTGTCAGGAAGAAGAGACCACGTAAAAAGGCAGCGTAAACACCAGTCTGGGAGTTAGTTTGAGAACCTGCTTCCGTATATATAAATAACTAAGTACTAATTATTAATATATACAGACGCAGGCTTTTTAAGACGTGATTTCCAAACAACTCCCAGACCGTTTTACACCTCCAGAACCCACTGGAACCCCTCTCCAGACGCTCTAGAATCGATTTTATGAACCACAGTAAGGAAAACTATCATGGTATACCCGACGAACGTCGTAGCGCTCGTTGAGAGCGATTTTCTGACCAAAGTACGCGACATGATGAAAGATCGCGATAAGGCTTTCAGTCTCTACGAATGGTCGCTCAAGTGCCTTCACTCAGGTGAGCACAAAGAGCTGGTCGAGCAGCTGTTAGGGGAACTCATCAATGAGGTGTTTGCCCTGAACGTCCAGCTTCATGGTCGAGAAAATAATCAATCGAAATAATCGGTAAGTACTTACCATTTAAAACGCAGATCGCCAGTGATAAAATCTACCCGCTTTCCGGATTGATTCCGGCAGCTCGACCTGATGGGTGGGGGATAGCGTCACTGGCGTCAGGTTTAAAAAAGCTCACTACCAGCGTAGAACCAGCACCGTTTAGGGGTTGGGGAAGGGGGAACCAAAGTGGGCAGAGAGAAGGGTCACTTTATGATTGTCGAGTCTGGAGTGTTTCGAGAGGTTGAATCCAGTACTCCCCTTCATAAAGTGTGGGAAGATCTCGGTTCTGGGGTGCTGTCATCCATAACTTCCCAAGCCTAAGCTGGCAGTAGACTTAGGTCATAACTTTTCAGGTTATGTAACGACCAGGTTGGTGAGGGAATTTTGTACTCACCTCCCTGGGAGAGTATTACCTGAAAAGACAACCTCTCACTTCGTTCGAGGTGAACTTCACTCACTTCGTTCGTTCAGTTCAGGTTTTATTAAAACCTGTTCTGGGAAGTAAGTTTTTCTTTTCTAGAAAAAATTTTAATATTTACGCACACGCGTGAGGGGAAAAATCGCCCATCGTAATGTCTTCAATGTGCCAAAAGCAGAAGCTGGTAATTCGTGTCTAATATACTTCACTTAACGTATATCCCAGCTCTGGTACAGAATATGCAAATTAAATACCCAAGAAGTGGCAGGCTGATTAACAAAGAACTCCTTCGATTATAGGATGATTTGTATCGGCACTCATCACACCATGTGCTCGATTCACGCCGCATAGTCAGTTGAATTTTGCTACTCTGTAAGAGGTGGTAAGCATTATCCAATACGGATTTAAATCAATGGAATAAATGATTATGAGTGAAAATGAAACAATCCCAAAGAAGTGTCACAGCCAGATTAACAAAGCTGTATTCTTTACATCTGCTTTGTTAATTTTTCTTCTTGTCGCTTTTGCCGCTGCATTCCCGGATGTTGCTGACAAAAATTTCAAACTACTTCAGCAACAAATCTTCACGAATGCAAGCTGGTTCTACATCCTTGCTGTGGCCCTGATTTTATTGAGTGTCACGTTTCTGGGACTCTCACGCTACGGTGATATCAAGCTGGGTCCGGACCATGCGCAACCTGATTTCAGCTATCACTCCTGGTTTGCGATGCTTTTTTCGGCAGGGATGGGGATCGGCCTGATGTTCTTTGGCGTTGCTGAACCGGTGATGCATTATCTCTCACCTCCCGTTGGCGCCCCAGAGACTGTTGCGGCAGCGAAGGAAGCAATGCGGCTGACCTTCTTCCACTGGGGTCTGCATGCCTGGGCAATCTATGCCATTGTAGCGCTGATTCTGGCCTTTTTCAGTTACCGCCACGGTCTACCTTTAACGCTGCGTTCTGCACTCTATCCCATTATTGGCGATCGCATATACGGACCTATAGGCCATGCGGTTGATATTTTTGCCGTTATAGGTACGGTCTTTGGCGTTGCAACATCGCTGGGTTACGGTGTTTTGCAGGTGAATGCCGGTTTGAACCACCTATTCGGGGTGCCCATTAATGAAACGGTGCAGGTCATTCTGATCGTGGCCATCACGGGGTTAGCGACGATTTCTGTGGTGACCGGCCTAGACAAGGGAATACGTATCCTGTCTGAGCTCAATTTGGGCCTCGCGTTGTTGCTCCTGGCGCTGGTCCTGTGTCTGGGGCCAACTGTGCTTCTGCTGAAGTCATTTGTGGAAAATACCGGCGGTTATCTTTCGGAACTGGTGAGTAAAACGTTCAATCTTTACGCATATGAACCTAAGTCGAGCAACTGGCTGGGGGGCTGGACATTACTGTACTGGGGATGGTGGCTTTCATGGTCGCCATTTGTGGGGATGTTTATCGCACGGGTCTCACGCGGCCGAACCATTCGCGAATTTGTCACCGGCGTGCTGTTTGTTCCGGCCGGCTTTACGCTCATGTGGATGACGGTGTTTGGTAACAGCGCAATCTATCTCATTATGAACCAGGGGGCGACCGATCTCGCCAATACCGTCCAACAGGATGTCTCGCTGGCCTTGTTCAATTTCCTGGAGCATTTCCCGTTCTCCTCCGTGCTGTCATTTATTGCAATGGCTATGGTCATCGTCTTCTTTGTCACATCTGCTGACTCGGGGGCAATGGTTGTAGATACTCTGGCATCAGGTGGGGTGGCAAACACACCCGTCTGGCAGCGAATCTTCTGGGCATCGCTCATGGGAGTTGTTGCAATTGCGCTTCTCCTTGCGGGAGGGCTGAGCGCGCTGCAAACGGTGACAATAGCAAGTGCATTACCCTTCTCCGTGATCTTGCTGATATCCATATACGGGCTGTTAAAAGCCCTGCGTCGAGATTTGACTAAGCGTGAAAGCCTGAGCATGGCGACTATTGCTCCTACGGCTGCACGTAACCCAATTCCCTGGCAGAGAAGGTTACGCAATATCGCGTATCTGCCGAAACGATCTCTTGTGAAACGTTTTATGGACGACATTATCCAGCCTGCCATGACGCTGGTTCAGGAAGAACTGAACAAGCAGGGGACGATAAGCCACATTAGTGACGCAGCCGACGATCGTATTCGTCTTGAAGTGGATTTGGGCAACGAGCTGAATTTTATATATGAAGTGAGGCTTCGCGGGTATAGCTCACCCACCTTCGCGCTCGCCGCAATGGATAATGATGAGCAGCAGACTGACCAACATCGATATTATCGCGCTGAGGTTTATCTCAAAGAAGGCGGTCAAAATTATGATGTGATGGGCTGGAATCAGGAACAGTTGATTAATGACATACTGGACCAGTACGAAAAACACCTGCACTTCCTGCACCTGGTTCGTTGATAGCAAAATGCCGTCCTAGGGGGCGGCAATTATTTATCCCGACCGCAATACGAGGGAATGCAGAATGATTTCACGCTGGCAATGGATTCTGAAGCAAACATTTAAGAAACTCTGGTTCAGAGCTACGTTATTCGCAATTGTCGCGATAATAACGGCTCTTTTATCTATTCTTTTTAAATCAATGATTCCTGAGTCGGTTTCAGTGAAGGTTGGTGCGGAAGCAGTTGATAACATTCTGAACATACTGGCATCGAGTATGCTGGCAGTGACCACATTTTCGCTGAGTATCATGGTCACAGCCTACGGTTCAGCCACTACTAATGTTACTCCCAGAGCAACGCGTTTAGTTGTGGAAGACGTAACCACACAAAATGTACTGGCCACCTTCATTGGTTCCTTTCTCTTCAGTCTGGTAGGAATTATTGCCCTCAATATGGGAGCCTACGGAGAAAGGGGAAGAGTCATTTTATTCATTGTCACACTCGTTGTCATTGCCCTCATCCTCATCACATTGCTTCGTTGGATACAGCATTTGACCTCTCTGGGGAGGGTCGGTGAGACAACAGCAAAAGTAGAACAGGCGGCCATCGAAACATTTATTGCGAGAGCCAGAAATCCCTGTCTCGGCGGATATCCATGGCTTGAGAGCTATGAACAGCCGAAAGGAACGGTTGCAGTTTATCCGAAGAAGATTGGCTATGTTGAATATATTGATATGGAGAAACTCAGCAAGCTGCTGGCCAATGATCCTCGTCATGTATACCTTGTGGCGCAACCAGGCAGTTTCATTCATCCGTCCATGCCAGCTTTGTACCTGAGTCAGGGCCAGGAGTCATCAATCTGCGCCGATTTACTTGAGACGATCATTGTCTCGGATGTGCGTTCATTTGCTCAGGATCCCCGATTTTGTCTTAGCGTCATGGCCGAAATAGCCTGCAGAGCCCTTTCACCCGCAGTGAACGATCCTGGAACCGCAATCGATGTCATTGGCAGAGGTGTTCGTATACTTTCTGCTTACGCGCAGAATAAGTCTCATGAAATTGAAGTGACCTATCCTTCAGTACACGTTGCGCCACTTCAGAACAACGATCTCCTGGAAGACTTTTTCTCACCTGTCGCACGCGATGGTGCCAGTATGAGAGAGATTCAGATAAGAGTGCTCAAAGGGCTATCTATGCTGAGTACGGGTTGGCCTGAGATGTTTGCTGATGCCGCGCACACTCTGGCAATTGAAACATTAGAGCATGCAAATCGCGCTGACCATATAGACTCCGATAGAGAATTCATAAAATCAATTTATTTTGATTTGTTTTTTGATGAAAACGCTAATAAGCAATCATAGTTGTGGAGCAAGCGATTTGGTTGCTAGCGAGACAAGAACAAAGCGTCTGCATGAGAATGGGCGTCTGCTTTGTATTAGAAGAGAACATACTGAGTCTTCATCACTTTTGCAGCAGGCTTTATCTCTACGTAAGACATCGCCTACAATCAAATATTTCGGTTTAATACCAGGAGAACACTAAATGTAGAAATTATGTCTACTCAGTTCGGAACAGACTACTGTTTTTTTATTCCGTAGCTGAGACCATCATATTTCCTCCAGCAAAGGAGATAAAAATGGAAAAATTATTTACCCCGTTTCAGACCGGTGATACTGACCTGGTAAACCGCGTCGTTATGGCCCCCATGACCCGCTCACGGGCAATGACTAGTGATACCGCTGATGAACTGACCGCAAAATATTATCAGCTGCGTGAATCCGTATGGGGCAAACCGGAGGTCGTCCGTGACGGGCTCAGGGATCTGGTTCGCCGCACGGGCGCAGATGAAATTATGGTGAACTCATGGCAAGGCACTCGTCTTTGCCGCTCTTCAGAAATAATGCTGAGTATTCTACCGGAAAGGCAAAAGGATCATTTACCAAAGATAATGACGAGAAAGTCATTGACGAAGCGGGGAAGGGGTTAAGTGTAAGCGTCGTCTGAGTACCGTCTGGTCCCGAATCCAGGATCCTGTAACTTAAGCACCCACTTATTTTGCAGGTGGACACCTCATGCGCGCTAAAGAAAGACTTCCCCGGAAACACTATTCCCCTGAATTCAAAATGGAACTGGTCAGGCTGGCTCTTGAAGAAGAAGGCAGTATTGCCGCACTGGCCCGGAAACATGACGTCAATGATAACCTGCTCTTTAAATGGATAAGGCTCTGGCAGCGTGAAGGGCGGGTCTGTCGGCCCCGAAAAAACTCATCGTCGCTTCCTGCCCTGATACCCGTGCAGCTTCAGGCGGGCTCTTCTCTCCCAACCTTCGAACTACCATCCTGCTCTCCTCCCGCTACCTGCCACATAAAATGTCGGGGAGGAGAAATAACACTGACTCATCCCTCTGCTGAACTCATGAGCACTGTCCTGCGCGAACTGATGCGGGGGCCGGTATGATAAATCTTCCCGCAGGCACAAAAATCTGGCTGGTTGCCGGTATCACCGATATGCGCAACGGCTTCAATGGCCTCGCCGCAAAGGTGCAGACCGCGCTGAAAGATGACCCGATGTCCGGCCACGTCTTCATCTTCCGGGGACGCAGCGGCAGTCAGGTAAAACTGCTCTGGTCCACCGGCGATGGTCTGTGCCTGCTGACAAAGCGACTGGAACGTGGTCGCTTCGCCTGGCCCTCAGCCCGCGATGGCAAAGTGTTCCTGACGCCGGCGCAACTGGCGATGCTGATGGAAGGTATCGACTGGCGACAGCCAAAGCGGTTACTGACATCCCTGACCATGTTGTAGCGCTCTTTATCCTGGTTGTCGCAGAATAAGCCTGGTAAAATACAGGCTTATGAACGACACCTCTTCTGACGACATCCTTCTGCTGAAACAGCGCCTGGCCGAACAGGAAGCGTTGATCCACGCCCTGCAGGAAAAGCTGAGCAACCGGGAACGCGAAATAGACCATCTGCAGGCGCAACTGGATAAGCTGCGCCGGATGAACTTCGGCAGTCGTTCCGAAAAGGTATCCCGCCGTATCGCGCAAATGGAAGCTGACCTGAACCTGCTGCAGCAGGAAAGCGATACGCTGACCGGCCGGGTGGATGACCCGGCAGTGCAGCGCCCGCTGCGTCAGACCCGCACCCGCAAACCGTTCCCTGAGTCACTCCCACGGGATGAGAAGCGGCTGCTGCCGACTGAGCCGTGTTGCCCGGAGTGCGGTGGTTCGCTGAGTTACCTGGGTGAGGATGCCGCCGAACAGCTGGAGCTGATGCGCAGCGCCTTCCGGGTTATCCGGACAGTCCGTGAAAAGCATGCCTGCCGTCGGTGCGATCGCATCGTTCAGGCCCCGGCTCCTTCGCGCCCCATCGAACGGGGGATCGCCGGACCGGGGCTGCTGGCCCGAGTGCTGACCTCAAAGTATGCAGAGCACACACCGCTGTATCGCCAGTCGGAGATCTATGCCCGCCAGGGTGTAGTGTTGAGTCGTTCTGTACTGTCGGGCTGGGTGGATGCGTGTTGTCGTCTGCTGGCACCGCTGGATGAAGCCCTTCAGCACTATGTCCTGACCGACGGCAAACTCCATGCTGACGATACGCCTGTCCCGGTGCTGTTGCCGGGCAATAAGAAGACGAAGACCGGGCGCTTATGGACGTACGTTCGAGACGACCGCAACGCCGGATCAGCGCTGGCCCCCGCAGTGTGGTTCGCTTACAGCCCGGACAGAAAAGGTATCCACCCTCAGACCCATCTTGCAGGCTTCAGTGGCGTACTGCAGGCTGATGCCTACGCCGGGTTCAACGAGCTCTACCGCGACGGCCATATAAAGGAAGCCGCGTGCTGGGCCCATGCCCGCCGAAAAATCCACGATGTTCACGTCCGTACCCCGTCAGCCCTGACGGAGGAGGCGCTGAAACGGATCGGCGAGCTGTATGCCATCGAGTCGGAGCTCAGAGGTAAAAGAGCAGAGGAACGGCAGGCAGTCCGGCACCAAAAAGTGCTGCCGCTGCTGGCGTCACTGGAGGGGTGGCTGCGGGAGAAACAGAAAACCCTCTCAAGGCACTCAGAACTGGCGAAGGCGTTCGGGTATGCGCTGAACCAGTGGCCGGCGCTGATCCGCTATGCAGAAGATGGCTGGGTGGAGGTGGATAATAACATTGCCGAAAACGCCCTACGACGGGTCAGTCTGGGGAGAAAAAACTGGCTGTTCTTCGGCTCGGATCATGGTGGTGAGCGCGGTGCGTCACTGTACAGTCTTATCGGGACGTGCAAATTAAACGGCGTGGATCCGGAACGCTATCTGCATTATGTACTTGATGTCATCGCCGACTGGCCTGTGAACCGGGTGGGTGCTCTGCTCCCGTGGCGGGTTACTCTGCCTGCCTGACCAGCTTCACTTCGTCAATACGGTTCTCACTGCACGCTTACGGTTAAGTCATCAATCCATATCAAAATATCAGACGCCTGTTTACGCTATGCGGGCGTCCGCTTTTCGCTCAGAGCGGACCTTCTGCCCAATGAGCTAGTCCGCTACGCGCCATAAGCGGACAGGCTGTAGTACTAACTGCATTGTAGCTGCGAGATTTCACCATCGATGGCTTCTATAACCTGTTTATAGCGCAGCATGACCTCTTCATGAATCATCATTAATCCGCGGCCGTACTCTGTGGCTAGGATTGTGTATCTTTTCAGGTGTGCAAGATGCTCTTTGTTGCCAGTAATGTCACTGGCAACCTGCGTGGAGTCCAGCCTTTCGATAAGGGCATTATTACCGCGATAGGAATCAATTAGGCTTCTTGCGCTTGTATAAAAAGCCACAATTTTTGATAGTGTTTCTCTATGAACTTCAGGTAGAGATGCCGAGTTAGCTTCATAGAAAGTGAAGTAGTTTTGAGTAATGGGGAAAATGTTATCGAACGGTGAGTTCCGGTCGTATTGTTTGATTTCCTCTTCAATTCTGGCCTTATACAACTTAATCAGTGAGTCTATTTCCTCTCTGACACCCAATAGCGTTGTTATACGCTTCTCTCTGGCCGCTGTTGCCTGCTGTTTTGCCTGCTGTTTCACCTGAGCTGTCACTCCTTTCATCGTGAAACAGCCACCTAAAAGAGCCGCTAAAAATGCGGAGATGAGATCTGAATATTCGTGCCAGAAGGTTAGCATGGCTAAAATTCCATTGGGTTAAATTGTGTCTATTTAACCACATCATGATACGAAGATACCTTCCAAAATGTTGCCATGAACTCGTCTGTTGTCGTCTTGGGTATTAGCACCGTGCTCTCTCGTTATCTAGGGCTTGGTCCAATCCTCTCTCAAAGCAGATCTATTGAACGGCCTGCTCTGATCGCCGCCTACTCCGCAGCCGATATGCCTCACAAGCGTGACATTGGATTTTTGTCACAAAATGATAGGTAAGTATTTACCTATCATTTTAAATCAGGTATCTTACCGTTCGTCAGGATGACGAAGTACCGGTTAGGTACTGTTCTAGGATGGAACGCCAAAAGGCGGCTGGCTTGGCCAGCCGCAACTCTTTCTGACACTGAATGGAATCCAAATGGCACGTCAAACGCCTTTCACTTCTTTCAATAAACGTCCCCGTTCAATTCGCCTGGTTCTGGCCGAGCTGTTTAGCGGTTGTGTTTCTGCACGCCTTGCGGAACTGGAAGAACGAGTGTTTGAGCTGGAGAAGCGCATTGATGCGCAAGCTACCGCCATAGCAAATCTGGGCGCGACAGTAGGCATGGAGAAGGTGCGTGATTCCGTCGCCTCTCGTGTGTTGCGTGAATCCCAGGCACACAAGGACAGTTCTCATGGAAAATTTTCAACGAAATCGACTGAAGCCAATGGCCTACGGAGTAATTTTAGCAACCCTGGCAGCGGTAGCCGTACCAGCCGGTCAGAGTCTGTTGATACCGGACACAACTACTTCCACTACAACCCTGCAGACGACACCACTGCCAGAACGACCCCCTGTCTCTCTGGATGGGATGCTGCTGGACACGATTCCAGCTCGACCTGCAACTCCGGATCTTCCTTCTGCTGTGACTGAGGCTATTGCATGAAATGGAGCTTCCAGAAAGTCATCGAGATGATTGTTGGCTTCGCCATTTTTCTGCTTGGTGGCTGGATCATGAATCTGGTGAAACTCGTGAACGGTGGCGATCTTCAGTTTGATGCCGGAATGACACTTGCGCGTGTCGTGGGAATTTTCGTTGTTCCGGTGGGTAGCATTCTCGGATTTTTTTAACAATGAAGACCTTCAGCGTGGGCGTCCGCCTTTACGTAGCGTTTGCCCACCTTTTCAGTCACGCCATAATAACGCCATCTAGAAAACAACTTGTTTAAAAACATAAGGAAAAAACACATGTGCGAAAAATGCAAAAAAACTAATGCCAAAGTTGAAAGCGTGATTAAAAAAGTTGGTGCGGCCGAACTGGTTGAGATCATGGGTCTTGTGGTTGGTCACGAAGACTACGCCTCCCCTATCGACCGCCTTTTCAGCGCTCTCAAGTTCTCTAGCATGATTGATGATCCTATTGAAATTGTGATGCTGGCGCGTCATTTCGGCGAAGCGTATCTGGAAGAGAAAGAACGCGCCGACAAACTTCAGGCAACTCTGGAAATGGTAAGCAAGCCGAAGTGCTCACCGGATTCAGTCAAGGCAGATGAAACCAACGCCAGCAAAGATCGTGAAATCGCCGGGTTGAAGTCTTCTCTGGCGATGTTGCTGGCCGCTTTCAAACTGATGTCTTCACAGTCTGGGTTCAAAATGCCTGAGCTGAACAGCGACGATCCGATGGCCGTTCGCCAGCTGCTGGGGGCAATGGCCGACCAGCTTGACGACACCAAGAGTCGTCTTGAAGACATGATGCGCGAGCTTACGCATCGCCACGACCTGAACAAACAGCCGCACAAAACGCAGCACGTACACCACTAATTTCTCACCTGCCGACAGGGGGCGAAAGCCCCCCATTTTTACGCCTTAAATCAGCTGCAACGCCTGTGAATGCTGCTTTTACGCCTTTTCTAGTTTGGGAAAATAACACCAACAAGAAAACAATTTGTTTAATGGTGCAATCATGAATACAGCTCTTTCTATCATTGACGCTATCACCCCAAACACTGATATCGACTACCGGCAGGAAATGAACGTCATCCACGAAATTGTGGCCGAGTGCGAGAAAGAGATCGCATTCATGCATCAGGTTCACGACTTCATTTATGGCGATGAACGCCACAACATGATTAACCGCCTACTGCGACTCAACCACCGGCCGGATGACGAGCGCACACGCTTTAACAGAGCCTGGCTGGACAAGGTCGACCTTGAATGGGTGAAACAGAATATCTGGGCCGAGTACTGGAAGAAGGTCACGGATATGACAAACGTTCTGCTGATCATGCCAGCTTCCCGCCGCGACGAGTGGCGTGAGCAGTTCATCGAAGGCAAACAGGAAACCATCAGGACTGACAGAACCGGCTACCAGATGAAGGTTAAGGAGTTCGTTGGCGTGCCGGAGTTCAAAGCAGAAACGGTCATCCCCACGATGCTCAATCTGCTGAATGACAGGCACAAATATCTCTCTGAGCGCGTGTATGGCTTGTTTAAGGCGCTGAGTCCTGCCCACAAGACCAATAAGACGAACGGCTTTAGCGAGCGTCTGATCATCGCCAACTTCATTTCCGAGTTCTGGCGGGACAGCGTGAGCGTGAACTACCGGAAAGAGGACTACATCGACGACCTGCGCGTCATGCTTCATTTCTTCGCGCACAAAGAGTTCATCACCATCAACCGCACAACTGAGATGCTATCAGCTGCGTACCGGGCAAACGACTGCCAGACCGGTGACTGGATGAATGTCGACGGAAACCTGATGCGCGTGAAGATGTTCAAGAACGGCAACGTTCACTTTGAAATACATCCTGACGTGGCCTGGAAGCTGAATGAGGTGCTGGCTTACAGTATGCCTGCAGCAATCCCGGCGCCATGCCGTACTGCACCCAAAACACCGGCACCAAAAGAGTTCGGGTTAATCCAGAAGACGATCTCCGAGCCGGTTCGTACCACGCTGCGCGACGGGCGATTCAGCAAAGACAAAGGCGTCTGGTACTTCTCTGATTCCAACCTACAGAAGTCACAGGTGGAAGAGCTTGAGCGCACACTGAACTTCATTGGCGGTGTGCAGGAGAAAAAGCACTGGCAGTTCCCGTATGAGATCGGTCATACGCTAAATACGATTGTGGCCACTGGCTTAATACCGGATACAAAATCACACCAGTTCTACCCTACCCCGCGTTTGATAGCGGAGTACGTTGCCAGAGCCATCGAGCTGAAGTCAGGTGAGAAGCTGCTGGAGCCTGAAGCCGGGCGCGGAGATCTGTTGGCCTGCATCGACGCCAATCCGGAAGACGTTACCTGCATAGAAGTCGCACCTCTCTTCGCTGATATCCTGATTGGCAAGGGGTACACAAATACGGTCTGCTGCGACTTCATGAAGTGGTCTGAGGACAACGCAGGCTATCAGTTCGACAAAATCGTCATGAACCCGCCCTACTCTCTTGGCCGTCACAGAGAGCATACGCTGACCGCGCTGGAGCATCTTAAAGTCGGCGGGCGACTGGTGGCAGTACTGCCGGGTGATGCGCCAGCTCTGAACTGGATGACGCTGGATAATTACGTTTATGCCAAAGGGAAGTCGTTTACTGACGAGTTTGAAGACACCGGAATCACTGTAAGCGTATACGTTTTCAAACGCGTAAAATGATAGGTAAATACTTACCTAATTTATGTAAGAATAGAGCCACTTTATCAGAGGTGAACACATGAGCGAAAAATCGAGAATTACATTCGCCAGCGTTAATCAGGCGAAGCTGCCATTTAATTTAGTGCTACAGGGGAACGAAGGAACGCCTGCCGGAACCATCAAAATCGACAAGGAGCTTGTGACGTTCGAAGGTAACTTTGATGAATCGGCGCAGGTTTTTATCGAACATCTGGCACGCCGTTGGAGCCAGCAGTGGAGAGACCTTGAGAAACGCGCCAATGAGTTCGACCGGTTCATGGACGCAATGGACACAGCAAAAGAGGCTCTGTCTGCCGGCACTCCGTTAGCTCTGGAGTCGCTTTTCAAAGGAGAGATGGCCTCTGCGATGTTCGCCACCATGTTCGCAGGTGAGTTCGTCCGCAGCGGCGCCAGAAATTACCTGGAGCTGGGATACAACGTTCCTGAAATGGGCGAGTTTACCGTCACCATCCAGCGCAAAGAAGGCAAGACGCCAGGCGAACGTATCGCTGAACTTGAGGCCGTTGTTGATCAGCGTAACGGCGAGTGTGTTCGTTTGATCAACGAACGTGATGCGCTGCGCGAAGAGCAGCTAAACAAAGGCTCGAACACACGCGCGGCCGCAGACATCTACTTCCAGTTAGTTGAGGAATGCCAGGTCCCACCAGGCGGCTCTTTGGTCGAGTATGTCCGCGAATTGCAGGATAAAGCAGAGAGGTGCGCGGCATGAATGATCTGCCTGTCGAGCGCGTCTCCGCTTTTGTTAAGTCCCCGCTGGATAATCCCCTCACCCGCGGTGAGCAGATGGAGCTGGCAAGGTGGTTTCTGCATATCCATGAGCAGATGGAAGTTTTTAAACAGTTGCCGGATCTGCCCATTACAGACGGCCATGTTCAGCAGGTGATTAACAGCCACGAAAAAGGCTGGGCGATGATTGTGCCGTGCAAAATTACCTACGAGCTGGCTAAGGAAGTGCAGGCTAACAGAGCAAGGAGTAAGGAAGAGTAACTATGAAGTTGGGTAATGCCGTTTCGCTGTTTTTTACAGCATTACTGGAAGGTTTCAATTATCGCTTTTGTCCGGTCTGGGATAAGGCGCTGGATACGCTTATTGAGGAAGGAACGCTGCTTGAGGTGCGAAATGGGATCGCTCTGTTTGAGCGCGATGCCCAGCTATATGAAGTGTTCGTCGGGGCTGGCTTCAACCACTTCGGGCATCTTATTAGCTTGAATACCAAAGCCATCGACGAGAGCGTCATGCGCCGTCCGTCGTTCCGCGTAATGGATAAGCTGCAACGTCATGTAAATGCCGAATTACTCCGTGTAGCCAAAGAAAAAGAACGAGAGCTACAGGCGATGATTGGATCGCTTATCGCAGAGTAAATGAAGGCCACAGTAGTGGCCTTAAACAATTTGTTTTCTAGATTATTAAATTAATGGAATCCCAGGCGAACTAAATCCATTGGGCAGAACAGACCCTCCACACCTTCGATAGACACGCAGTCAGAACGGCGTAATTGTTCTTCTGATTTGCCTTCTCCGCAGATTTCCTTGATGACTCCCGTTGCACCATTCGTTGCCACCATCACTCGGCTGCCGGTAGTGATAGCGTTACGGTTGCGATCAT
The DNA here is from genome assembly GCF_013747755.1 of Citrobacter sp. RHBSTW-00524. Taxonomy (NCBI): domain Bacteria; kingdom Pseudomonadati; phylum Pseudomonadota; class Gammaproteobacteria; order Enterobacterales; family Enterobacteriaceae; genus Citrobacter; species Citrobacter sp. RHBSTW-00524. The sequence continues at coordinate 82,019 of NZ_CP056422.1, read as the reverse complement.
AGGTCTTCATCGTTTCCTCCTTTCACTTGGGTCAAATCAGGTTTCAAAAATTGCCGCTTTTCATGTATGTGCGGTTTGCAAAATCTCAAGTGCCGAAACAAATTGTTTTCACCACCTTGTTATTCCCTTAACCCGCAAAGTTGACCGGTATAGTAATAAATACTACTGTTTGTATATACAGTATTGAGGGCGAAAAAATGGGACTCAAAGACTCAAACTATCAGATCGTTTATAGGGGCGAGACTCTTCAAAATTTCAAACCGGGGCAGTACGTTTTCTTTCAACGATTGAAGGAGTATGGCGGCGGATACTGGTTAGGCAGGACTCATGAAGATGGGTTCGAGTTTTTGCTGGAAGAACCAACCTCGCTTGGAAGGGGTCTTGAGTTTCTGATAACGCACTCAAGCGTGGAGGCCAGATTTATGGAGTTCGTCGACGATGCGGACGACTTCAAACTCACCTAATCATCCCTTAAACATCTTGTTTTCTGCCTTTTGTTATTTTAGATAATAACGCCAACAAGAAAACAAGTTGTTTAAGGAGTTAATCATGTTCGGAACCGCAAAAGACATCATCGAAAAGCTGGAGAACTACCCAGAAGACGAGCCGCTGCTGATGGTAATGTGGCACAAGGAAGATGTAGGTGAAGTGCGACCAGATCTGACTGACAAACAGTGCGTTCAGGTTTTGCGAAAAATCAAAGAGTGCCATGACGCCAGCGTCGGTGTGAATTGGGATGTCATTTCTGACACGGCCGACATTCTGTTTCCAAAGGAGAAGGCATGATGCTGAAAATCACCGAATCGTATAAGACGGCGGTGATCAGCACCGCCCACGTTACACAGCATGACTCTGAGTGTCTGCCTAATATCTGTTTCGACCCACTAACAGATCGTGGACTGAATTGGGTACACGGCACGGAGTACGGATGGATTGTCCGCGCAGGTATGCGTGGCAACGACTGGAAAGAAGAGCTACGTGATTACGGCGTCACATGGCAAACCATCGAGAACATTCAGAAGGTACTGGATGCCGGCTATGACGCGGTTCACTTCGATTGCGACGCCGAGATGGTGGATGGGCTGCCTGCATGGGATTGGTGATCGCCCACCCGTTGAGTAATCAGGTTATATAAGCGAGGAAAATTGGTAACATATGACCACTGTTTTAATCTGATGGAATGGATGTGATGGAAACCCAGAACCAACAAACAAAACCTCTGAAAAATATTTATGCGTGGATATTAGCGTTCCTGCCTCTCTTCTTTGGCGTACCGCCAGACGAGTACTTCAATTACGCAATGGTCATTGGCGGTGTTGCCGTCATCGGTTTGCTGGTGGCCGACAGAATGGCACTCTCAGAAGCAGGCTATGAACCACCGGCCATTTTGTGGGGCGTACTCTTCCTGCCGGTCTATCTCTGGAAGCGTGCGACCATCACAAAAGGGAGTCGGATTCCGTTTATCGTCATTGTCGCTTCGCTGGCTTGCATCATCTTTATCGGCATCCCGCACCAGGAAGAGGTTGCTCTTGAAGAAGCGGCTTGTCCTCTCGTAACGACCATTCTGAAAGAGAATAACGGAACCACAGCGCCGAAATGTATGAAGGTGACAATTCAGGACAAGGTGACGGACAAGTTCTATAAAGCGACGGCTACGCTGGATAACGGCAATGACATTAACGTTACTCTGGAACTGACCGGCGACAGAAACTTTTATGTCCGCGTTCCTGATGCCTATCTGAACAACTAGCGGCTGCAACTCGTTGACATTGGCGGTCACAAATTGAGGATTTCTATAAGAGTCCGTTGATCGCCACTTTCCCCACCCCTCCAACCTGCCCCAGCCCAGGCGTGACAAGGCATTTAAGCCAATTACACCCATAAGAAAACAAATAAATAACACATCAACGAAAAGTCAACGCTTTCCCTTGATTTGGTCTAAAAAGTTGACGTTTTCGCAAGCCATCTCTTATACCCAAAATCCTACGCACCAGAATCCATCTCCCTGCGACCAAAACGTCAAAAACGACTCGTGATACCACCCAAAAACAGACACGCTCAGAAGCGCTCCCGTTGCGTTATATTGGACATCTAAACAAGTTGTTTTCAGGCACAAGAAAACAAGTTAACCACACCCACAGGAAAACCAGAGACGCCATTACCCACAATCCCGGAAACACCCACCTCTTCCTGTCAGGCTACCGAAAAGACCCACCTCTTTGCCCCAGGCTACAGACCACCCACCTAATCTCCCCAGGCAACCGAGAACGCAGCTCGCGCACGCAAACCCCTACACGCCATTACCCAATACACGGAGAAGAACAGCCAGAACGAAACCCCGGACAAACCCAGACCAGAACAGGAACCGTCGCAATCTCGTTTACCCACCATTACCCCGAAAGGGAGCGCAAATTCCTGAATAGCAGGGAACGCCATTACTTCATATGCGGAGAACAACAAAAGCGCCCTACTGCCATTACCCACACTTCCATCTCTTCACGTAAACGAAGAGAGAAGCGCACATGCCATTACTCTATACACGGAGAAGAACACTCACCAAAACGACGAGAACAACCCAGACGAAAACACAGAGAAGAACCACCTCAAGAACAACGAAACCACATACGCCGGTAGAGAGAACAAACCACCCATTTCACCCAAAGGAATACTCGCCGTATAGAGCGTTATCAGGGGGAAGGTTTACACGTCCACAGGAGAGAAAATCCGTAGAGATTTAACTGGAGGTATAAGTGGGAAGGGGAAGAGGGGTATCGCTACTTTCTCCGTAGAAATTCAAGCCATAGTTTTCATCCCCCGTAACGTCCCTATCCACCCCTTCGGTCAGCCTTCGGGCCATCTAGGGAAAAGGCCATGTTCCTTTTCAGGAACGGGGGCATCGCCGCAGGGAAAAGGCTGGCTGCCGGTCGGGAAACGGGTACATCCCAGTTCAGAGCGAGGGACGGCTGCGGGAGTATGCCTTTTCCTCATTCACCTGAATAGTGCGGGAATTGGTGAATCCCGCAGTTGAGCATTGAGACCAGATCAGCTTCGCACGCTCATATCGGGAAGCCAGATCTAGTGTAAAGGGTTACGGGTTTTGGTGGTGAAATCGCCGAGGACGTTTATTCGAAAATCTCACTGCCCTGATTCGCATCGTCCCTGTTGTCCCACAAATCATCGAGCGCCTCTTCTCTTGTCCCGAAGGGGCCGGAGACGACAGGTGCGCTTGAACTGGTATCGTCCAGCTCTGTGTAAATCTGACCGTTAACCAAAATGACGCGTCCGACAGTGATGCCGCCATGTAGCAACTCGCCTCTCTCGGCGTCGATGCTGAAGTACCCGTCTGTGTAGTCTTTAGTGCTCATCACATTCCCTCTGAGTTAGCCAGATACATACATAGCAATAAATCGGCACAAGCACATCAGCCTTTAAGGAATTCTTTTTCCCCGTTTTCTTATTGCGATAATAACACCAACAAGAAAACAACGTGTTTAGACAAAGGAGAAACACATGTACAAGCATCTGAATATCAGCATCACCCTCTGTGGCGAGGAAGAGTCCTCCGAGTGTGAGATCTCCCTCGATGACGTTATCCGTTCCCAGGATGTTGCTGGTCGCGTGGCGACGCTCATCTCTGAAGGATATAGAGAAGGGACGTTTGATTTCCATATCGAGGACAACCCAATGTCCGTCGCGTGGAACTGCACGACGTCAGAAACGAAGTGAGGGTGAAGAGATGATTAAGATGCCTGTGATGGTTGAGGTGTGGAGCGAGGATTCCTTGGCTGAGTGCCTGGATGCTGTGGGGCCGGAGTTGTACCGCAAGTTGTGGTCGTTCGTCCCGGCTGAAGGGGAATCACCCAAAGGGAAGGATATCTGGCATCTGCTCAGTGAAGATGAACAGCGGGAGCTGGTGGACGCGGTACACATCGAGTTCCCGGACGACGAAGATTAAGAGTGAGACCACCAGCACGGTGGCTTTTTGCTGTTTGCAACCTCCGGGGCAGCGCAGCACCGTAACGCTATGCTTTGTAGCCGTTTTCTCGCTGGTATTATTTACACCAACAAGAAAACAAGTTGTTTACGGAGATAGTTATGAAAAACGCGATGATTACCAAACTGAGCGCGGGACAGCCACGTAAAGAGAAGCCAGCAGTTCTGAGCCAACTGACTTTGCTCGATATCATCGCCAACGGTACTGCCATTCGCCTGTTTAAAGAGACAATTGCCTCGTTCGACAATGGCTCCCGCGCGCGTTACGTGATGAGTGTGCGTCGCCAGAGTGGGAAAGGGTGGATGGCAAAACAGATTATCTGGCCGGAAGGAGAGCTGGAACAGGCGTTACTGGAGGCGAACAAAGTCGCCCAGCAAGAAATCCAGCGTGCCTCTTTCCTGGCGACAGCCTGACATGTGCAAAAGCGATTAGTCGTCCCTACGACAGCCCCGTCCATCCTTCGGGGCTTTTTTGCTTACCTGTATTGTAAGTGCTTACCTACGACAATAATATAATCAGGTCAACAACAGGGAGACCAAAAATGACTGTAATTCGTGAAAACCTGGTTCTTGATTTGTACTATGCGTCAGAAACAACCTCAGGCGGAAAAGTTGCAAAACTGACCGCTATTCTGCGTGACAGCACGAACGGGACTGAAGTGCTCACCACCACCCTGATCCGCACCGGGACAGAAGAGGATGGGGTGTACACCGTAGGCTTCCAGAGCATCAGCAACGCATCCGAACCAATGCTGCTGAAACTGGAAACGTATTTCCGCGGCGTAAACAAAGAGATGTTTGAGAAGATGATGGTGAAAGCAGACGAGCTGTACACCTCCTACTTGAACCCGAGCAACACCTGGCTTGGACAATACGGTCTGCGCATCGTGTCCAACGAACCGGTTGAAAACTACATCCCGGAAAGCGTATTCGCTTAATCCCTCCAATGGCGCGTACCCCGCGCCATTTTCTTATTCCCGATAACAAAATGTTTTTTGCCTTATCCACATTGCGATAATTACACCAACAAGAAAACAAGATGTTTACGCATGGAGGATATGCACATGACCGATTTCACCATCTCCCCTAAAGCTGAAAACGTATGGCTGGAATCCTGGCTCGACCTGTCGCCGGAAGAGCAGCAGGAAATGGATCACGTTGAACAGGACGAACAATGTGATGCCCGTTTCTTCCGCTTTGAGGACAGCGTTTATGACATTGCCGACTTCATGCGCGATGACCGCTTCCCGGACTGGCACGCAGGCTACCCACTAAATGCCTTCGCCATGCTGATGATCCGCGTGGATGGCTCCGGCGATACCATCGACGTCGGTTTGCTCCACTAAGAGAACGAGGCCACCCACGCTGGTGGCCTTAAATGACCATCCTGTTTCCCGCAGGCTAAAAACACCCACCTCTTGCCGCCAGGCTACCGAACAACTCTCCGACTCCCTGCCGGCCACCAGCTGCCGGAACAGAACGCTTGGACACCTTATGCGCGTAGCGATAATTAAATCAACAAGAAAACAAGTTGTTTAAAGGATTGATGATATGAATTTTATCGCTACTGTTAACACCCCTGCGCATGGCCATATTTCTGTGACGTTCTCTGATAACGAGAAAAGCGTGCTGGGCGCCTGGCGTGACAATGTAGCCATCGAGCTGTCCGGGAAAGAGAAACAGCAGATCACCAATGACATTATCTGCAACCGTCGCCATAAGCGCGTATTTGAGAAAGCGTATGTCTCCACCTCGGGATTTGGCGTATTCATCTTCCCGGTACGCAGCGGTCGCTTCTGCCAGTCAAAACTCATCGAGTTCGCCACGCAGATCGCGCTATGGGTTAAAACAGAATCCGGGTTCGACTTCAGCGAACAGGAAGCAGTGGGGGAGGGAATGCGCATCGCCAACAACGCCATCAAGTGCAAAAACGTCATCTATGAAGCAGGAATCGACTCGTGGAGTATCTCGTGCGGGGACTACGTGAAAGAGGTGTACGGAAAGAACCGCATTCACATCCTGGCTGGCAAGTAAGAGGGGAGGGGCTGGAAACGCCCCTTTCTTTTCGTCCACCAGCTGCCGCAGGGATATTCAGAAACGGCCAGAGGGCTGTCCGGGGAACCGAAGGGAAACGGCCAGGGAATTTTCGGGAAACGGCTGGGTTTGCCTTTATGTAGAAAACAGAGCGGGAGAAGCCCAGAATCCTGCCAGAAAATATCGCAGGGGCGCTGGGGTAGCGCTGGTGGGGTTTCAGCCCCTGAGCCATCCAGATAGCTTTCGCTATGTGATTATGTGAATCCGTGGGTAAACCACTGCAAGCGCGTACACGTCACGCCAACGTGCCAATGATACGCGAGCGCCCACGGATCATGCCAATATTGCCGACACGTCCCGAAGGATAGCGCGGATCACGTCGCCAGATATCGCCAGACGATCACGCCCACGACACGAAAAAATAAGCCACGCGCTAAAACGCTGTAAAACGCGCTATAACGTGTTTTTTATTGTGGGTAATGGGCATGTACCACCACACATAAAAACGCGTTAAATTGGCGCGTTTATGGCGCTTATTTTGGGTCTGTTTTGGCTGACTTCAGACAATAAAAAACGCGCCAACAATGGCGCGTTATGGTGTGCGGATCTTGAAACGAAAAAAGCGCCCACTATGGGCGCTATTGCTTAAATGCTGTTTTGTAGTTTTCCGATCATTTCAGACAAGCGCAAATATTCACGTTTGCGTTTACAGTCTCTTTTGCTGTTAAGCAAATCAGAAAACGTAAAATTTAATTTGTCACGTTGCGCTTTTAAGTCGTCGATTAATTCAAGTTTATAAGCGCGATATTTTGCGCGATACTCCGCGCGGATCTGGTCATAACTAATCATGATTTTTATCCTTAAAACTAGCGCCCATAGTGGGCGCTATATCCATCTAATTACGCTTTGAAAGCATCAGCCAGATAGTTATAAAAATCATTCTTGATAAAGCGATATTGTTGCGATCCGTTTTTCGCTGCGCCCATTCCTTTGATCTTCTCGACCAGTCCGAGACGCTCGCAAAGATTGATCAGCTGGTTGGCTTGAGTGTAGCCAGCGTCCAATTTAATTTCGTTGGCTTTTTTCGCTTCATTCATCAAATCGAAAACAGCGCCATTTGTGAATGTTTCTAATTCATCATTAATCATTTCGATTAATGCGAATACGCGAGATCCGGACATATCAGCGACGGAATAAACGCATTTACCAGACTTGATAGATTTAACCAGATAAACCAATTTTTCGAGTGAATAGCTATTGGTCATAGCTTCGCGGAAAAACACTTCTGGCGCTTGTTTGCTTGCTTTAATCGCGTAGTAAAAGACACCAGCTAATTTCTCATCATTAACAGCGTTTAAAACGTTGTTGGTGAAGTATGCAAGTTTGGTAGTCGCTGCAAGCATGTTAGCTTTATCTGCTTTTGTGTGCGTACCATTCTGATAATGATTGTTATAAGTCTGAGTAGCATTATTGGCTGCAACTTGTAATTCATTAGCGATAACTACAGCAGCGTCGATGATGGATTTTTTAGAGATAGCAACGTTAGACATGATATTAATCCTTATGTAATATTGATAACTTAATTTGTTATTTGTTTATCGTTAGCGTGTTCGCTTTCGATGTGACTAATTATCGATATACAGAAATTAAAATCAAGAGTTTTTTACACGGGAACGAAAAAAATTTTCTTCAACAAAAATCAAAGTCTTAGAAATAAATCGCGTTTTCTCGAAGGTGTTGCCTAAATAAATTCCCTATTCGGTCATTCACCCTTATATATTTAAAGTGGAATAGGGATTAGGGGAAATAAATATAACGGGAAGTGACACATAAAATAATAACCGGACTTAGCCGGTTATTACCCTTATAGATTTAAAACGGTAAAATCCGTTCGACCCAATCGAACATGACGACTGTCTTCCGACCGTCCCCCATGTTGAGCGTGACCTGGCAAGCGTCAACGCCTGAAGACACACCCTCAATTTCACGGCCATCCGCCATGTAGACCCTTATAGACTTCTGCATCTCATGAGCCTGGCGACAAATTTTGAAGAAATCACGGCGAGATGGCCGATTGTCCACATAGTCTGGGTGTACCGTTGTCCGACCCGTGAAATCGTGCGCAATGCTTTCTGTCACACCTGATTCAATCGTACTGATTCGCTCAAGTGGGAGCCTTATACGATTTTCTTTGTCGAACGGGGCAGGGCAAAGATCGACTTTGTTGCGCGACGACATGAGACCCTGAACGTACATGCAGAACACCTGACCATCTTCCATCGTGACCCTTACAGGAATGAGAGACTTACGCCAGAACATCAGCGCCTTCTCCACGTTGGTGTAATCGCGCGGCCAGACTTCTGCAGGAATCCCGTAGGTGATGTCAGTAATATTCGTCATATCGTCACAGTGTCGTTGGTAGGATATCGATGTCACCTGCGTTGCTGGTGAACACCCGGAAGACTTTCGTCTCGCCAGCTTTGGTGAAGGTCTCGCGTTCCTGACGAGCAGGGTTCAGTGCGCACAGCCCGGCGCCTTCCAGTGAAGCGCCAACAATCCATTGCCCGGCATCAAGATGGAACGTCGCTTTTTCACCGGTCTCAAGTTTCGCAACCGTCTCACCATTGATGAAGATGGATGCGTCACAGCCCGCACCTATCATACCTTTGTCCCTCATAACCACCAGCGTGGTTGGTGCAGACGTCTGGTATTTGAAAACTCTGGCCTGCGGAGCCGGTTTTGCATCAGCTACAGACACAGGGCGGGATGAACATGCACTCAGGAGTAAAACGGGGATGGTAATCAGTGGAAGTAGAACGTGTTTCATGGCTTGAACTAAATCCTTATCACTCAACGAACAAGGCGTCTTGCGACGCCCTTAATGCTTAATCGAGACGTTTGAGAATATCGGCCAGATCTTCTTTGGTCATGCCAGAGGATTCGTAAATCTTCATGACCTTTTCACGGGCCTTTGCAGAAGCCTCTAATGACGTAGCTGCCTTATCAAAATCAGCCATCGTCATGTTGGACAGCACCAGATTGATGATGTCTGCCTTTGACAGCTTAATATTGCGTTCACGCAGTCGATTCTGAAAGGTTTCCAGCTTGTCGTTTGCTTTTTCGGTTAACTGAACCTGGCAGTGTATAGCGCGTTTCTCGCTCATGCTTACTCTCTATTCAAAACAGTGAAATCGAATGTGCTACCCACCGGCAAAACGCCCTCGGCAAACCCAGGCGTCGTATCGATAATGTGCTTCCGCTCATATGAATGCGACATGAGATATTTGTTGCTCACGTCGATAAAGTCGGTAATAAAGCACACGTTAGCCTGATTCTTTTTGGCTCGAAGACCGCGACCAACACGTTGGCGCATCTCAACTTCGGCTTTGCCGCCACCACCCAGAATCACCGCCCCTACGCTTGGAACGTCGACACCAACATCCAGAATGGTTGAACCAATCAGAACATCTATCTTGCCTGCCGCCAGACTGTTGAGCTTTGCTTGTCGGGTAGTCTGGTTTGATTCTCCGTAGATGAAATCGACCTTCAGGCCGCTTTCCTTCATCATTTCCATCAAAATCTGACCATGACGCTTCAAACGAACCAGCGTCATACAGTTCAGACCGTGACTTTTGTACATTAACGCTTCGCGCACAATAGCCTCGTTGCGGCCCAGATTGTAAACGATGCCTAACTGATAGGCTTTCTGGTAAGCCGTACTCATTCCAACCCGAAAGTTCAGGTGTTTCGAAGCAAGTTCGGCCCTAATCCGCACCTCGTCTGGAGTGTACGCGATTTTATGATATAGAAAGTATGGTTTCGCTAAAATACCTCGATCGATCAAATATTTCTCCGTTACCTTTATCTCAATGCGACCGGCAACGGCCATGAGACGCATATTTGCTTCGGTCGAGTCCTTCATGAACGGCGTAGCTGTCAGCGCCAGACGGTAATCGGCATTGATGCACAACCGGGCGATATCGTAGAAGTTTGAACCAGATGATTCGTGTGCCTCTTCCAGAATCAGCAGAGAAACGCTGGACAGAAAGCGCTTAACCAGTTCCCGGCGCTTCAGGTGGTACTGTTTTTTCTCCGGTGATGCGTCGCGCGGTGGCTCTTCGAGAAAACTGGCCAGGGTCTGCACCGTGGCAACGTTGATATGGCGCGAGACCTGGAACTCACCAGATCCAATCACCCCAACTTTCTGACCTTTCAGCCACGGCTCGCCATTCTCCGCGCGGTAGTCGATGGATTTCTGGAAGTTCTCTGCCATCTGGAACATCAGAACCGAGCGCGTGGTTAAAAACAGCGTCATACGACCAATGCGAGCAGCTGCCTTACACGCTACGTTCGATTTACCGCCACCCGTCGCAATCTGGGCAATCATCATCCCTTCTCGCACCAGTGTTTCCACAGTCTGATCCTGATACGCATAGTCCGGGTTATACGGGAATGGGTTAACTACCGGGTTCGGCTTGCCAAGCGCGGGGGCTTTTTCCTTGCGCACATGCACGCATTTGATGCCAGCTTTCAGAAGGTTGGCTGCAACTGGCTTCGCAAACCCAGCCGGGAACGCGTTTTTGCTCCAGTTGAACATCGTGCTGGTTCCTTTCCAGTCACCAGCCTCCACTTCATAGCTCAACATCTCCTGAACGAGCCGTTTCACGTTGTCATCAGCGCCAGAAATCAGCGCATTGACTGCATTCGATACAATCCGAACTGTCATAAACCTCTTTCCTTCGTGCCTTTTGTATGGTAATTGGCTATTATAGTAAGTAAGTACTTATACAATGGATTGTATCAGAATTATGGATGTGAAAATTACGATTCTGCAGGTGGAAGTCGCGAACCTGCGTCCGAATCCCTGGAATACCAACTCCGTTGGGGCGCAAAACTTCGAAAAACTGAAAGGCTCGATCGAAAAATTGGGCTTTTTTAAGCCAATTCTGGCGCGGGAGCTGGACGGGGGCATTTTTGAGATCCTCGGTGGCGAACACCGCTGGCGTGCCGCGATGGAGCAGGGCATTTCAACGGTTCCCGTCATCTCCGTGGGCAAAATTAACGACCTGGTGGCCAAACAGATGTCTCTCGTCGATAACGAACGCTACGGCGAAGACGATCAGGTCGCTTTGCAGCGCTTAATCGAAGAAATCCAGTCTGAAATCGACTACCGGTTGTCCGATATCGCCCCGTATGACGACGAAATGGCGGCAACACTCGCCAAAGCGTCCGTTATCGATCTTGAAGCGCTGGAAGCGCTCTCCCGTGGCGATGACGAGCCGGTCGATGAGGACAAACGCGAGAAAACCGAGCGAGTCGGCGCTGAACACCAGACGATGCGCTTCAAAGTGACGTTTGATGCGTCAGATCGCGTCGCCGACACCATCAAAACCATCATCAAAGAGCAGGGAATCAATACCGGTAACGAAATGGAGAACGCCGGGGAAGCCCTGGTGTGGCTGGTCGACTACTACAAGGAGCGTATGTAATGACCAAAAACTTTGAAATCGTCTATCGAAACCCGGCAGAACTCATCCCGTATGAGATGAACGCCAAAAAACATGACGAACAGCAGATCCGCGACCTGGCGGCCGCCATCAAAAAGCGCGGTTTTGACCAGCCGATCACGGTCGACAAGCACGACGTCATCATTACTGGCCACGGTCGTCGCGAGGCGGCACTTCTGGCTGGTCTGGAGCGTGTGCCGGTCATCGTTCGCGACGATCTGAGCGAAGAAGAAGTGAAGGCGAAGCGTCTGGAAGACAACCGCCTGGCCAGTATTGACTACGACGCCATCAAATTGCAGCAGGAACTGGAATCCCTGGTGCTGGGCGACGTCGAGGTCTTCGGTTTTGAAGAGCGCGAGCTGAACGTGCTTGTCGGCAGCATGACCGAAGAGATGGAAACCGGCTCTCTGGTGCTCGATCTGGGCGAAGAGACGGAACGCCAGAAAGAAGAGCACACCGAGATCAGTCGCGAAGTAGCCTCTGAAGAAGTCCGCGTCATCGACGTATTGGGCTTTAAAACGCTCCCTGCTGGCTCTGCCATTGTGGTTGGGGATTTGCTTGCCCACATGGAAGAAATCACGGGAGAGAGCGGGGTAGACGCTTTCGTGGCATATGCGGAGAAAGTTTCTTCAGGGGAGCTGGCTGCGTGAGCAAATACACCATCAATGTATCGTTTCAGACCCGCGTGAACAAAACCACGCGCACGCTGGAGATTGCCGAATCGTTCGGTCTTGGCCTGGACGAAAAAGAGTGGACGCTTTACGACAATCTGGAGCTGGAAGTGAAGCAGGGCGATGTGGTGTACATCACCGGCCAATCCGGTTCCGGCAAATCCGTTGTGCTGCGCGAACTGCAACGCCAGATGAAGGATGAAGGGCTTTCTGTAGCCTCCATCGATGACTTTACCTTCGACAATGAGGTTAACGTCATCGACCAGCTGGGCAAAACCACCAGCGAAGCGCTGGGGCTGCTGTCTATGGCCGGATTGAATGACGCCTATCTCTTTGTGCGCAAGCCATCCGAGATGTCTGACGGCCAGAAATACCGCCTCAAGATTGCCAAGCTGATCGAGTCAGGCGCCAAAGTCTGGGCAGCCGACGAATTTGGCGCTGTTCTCGACCGTGTAACCGCTCAGGTTGTGGCGTCGAACCTCCAGCGTGCCGCTCGAAAGGTTGGTGCGACGGTAATGGTGGCGACGACCCACGAAGACCTGAAGAACGCGCTGCGCCCGGATATGCAGATTACCAAGCACTACAAAGAACGCGTGAAGGTGGAATATGCCTGATTTGAAGATCGTAGAGCTGAAACCATCGAAAGAGGCAGATAACAACAACCTTGAAGTCATCCGCCTGCTGGAAGAAGCACTCCAGTACGCCAGAGAAGGCAAAAGCCAGAGCCTGGCGCTGCTGATGATTAACAACGACGGCAGTGTTCTGGATTGCTGGCATAACGGTGGGCGTCCATACGTCATGGTTGGGGCGATGGAATCGCTTCGCCTGGACTTCATCAATGCCAATATCGAGCGCAGGTGATCGACATGACAGACATCATCATCAAACGCTACCGCCCGGAAGAGTTCCCGCGTCATCTGGACTTTCTGGAGCGTATGACCGTTACCAAAGGCACGGTTGAAGACTGGCACGCGCTGAAGTCGCTGCACTACAAGACGGATGGTAAGCCGTTCGCGCCAACGTATTATCGCTGCGAACTGGACGACCGGCTGGTGGGCGTCGTGGTTATGGCTTACCCGAAACTGCTGCTGGCGCCTCGCCATCGCATGTTTCCTAAGCTGAAGCCAACCACCAATACCACCGTGGCCAACCAGTATTGGGGCCGGTACGTGAACAACAACTTTGCAGTGATCAGCCGTTCCGTTGTGGACACTCAGTACCGCGGCGTCGGCGTCTCCTATCGAATGATTAACCTGGTTAGCAGGATGCACGACCGGCCAATCATCGAGATCCAGTCGTCGATGAGCAAATACAACCCGTTCGCCATGAAAGCAGGGTTCCAGTTCATCCGTCCGGAGCGTCCGAAGAGCTACGAGAGTGCGTTGCGCGTCTTCCAGCGTCATTTCCGTTCCGACCCTGGTGACAACGAAGCGATCGTCAAAGAGCTGTTCGCCATGAGTGAGTCTCGCCGTCGTCGTGCGCTGCGTGATTTGGTCGCTGACTACCACAAGAACAGTTCCCTGGCCAAAGCCGGGCGTAATCGTGGCACGACGATTCAGGACATTGCCGACAGCCTGGTGGACGAGGCCAGCATCGTGAAGCTGCTCAAGGACATTCACAACCTGAGCTTCACCTCTCCGCTGTATGGCGTGTACCGAAACCCGGACTTTGGTCGTCAGCTGCCGGACACGTTGCCACTGCTGGCATTCGACAAACAGCCTTTGAATAAACCTCTTGAAATTGCATTACCGGCATAAGGATTTGCCATGACGTTGACCGACAAACAAAAAGACATCATCAAAACCATCAATTTAGGCCATGAGCGTGGGCATCTGCTCGATCTGGACGAGCTGCTTGAAGTGCTGCCGTACAAAACGACCAAACAGAGTATGCAGTTCTCTATCCGCGCACTGGTGAAAAAGGGGCTGGTGGAGAAAGGAATGTGCCGCCAGCGCGGTGATTCCGGCTACCACCGTCGCACGCTGGGACTGACCACGTTAGGTCGTGCCAGAGCCAAATTACTGGTGATGTAAGTCGGTCTGGGAGCCAGTTTGAGAGCCTGCTTCCGTATATATAAATACTAAGTGACTTATTAAATATATACGGAAGCAGGCTCTGAATACTCCCCAGCCCGGTTTTAAACACCCAGAAAACAAATTGGTTAGGCACAGAATTAAACAAGTTGTTTAGGAGCGCAAGGATGCGCTCTGAGTGTTTTAGAGGGATCTATGACTGTAGAAAAAGACGAGAGCAAAACTCGCCTGACGCCAGCTGAGTGGGCAGAAGCCGAAGCAAAGTGGACTTCCGGTGAATACACACTCTCCAAGCTGGAGGAAGAGTACGGCATTCGTCGTGAAACGCTCTCCAGACATTTCAAAAAGCGTGGATTAGAGAAAGGCGCGGACTCCGTTGGGAAGATGGTGCGCGAGTCGCTCAAATCCGACGCAGAGCTGCGTGCAAAGGCGCGTGCAGAGAAAATCGAAGAGCGCCGGACTCGTTACGACGATTGGGCGTTCGCACTCGGTCGAATGGTGATGCATGAGGTGGCCACAGCCAAGAAGGACGGCAAGCCACTGGCAACCATCGAAGATGACCTGAAGAGTCTCCAGCGTGCCAGCGGCACACTCGCTAAGTGCTTCGAAATATCCTCGAAAGCGCTCGGTATGGATCGCGCAGAGAACGAAGACGACGAAATCCCGAACCTGGTATTTGGCGAACTTACGCCTTCCCAGGTGGCGCAGCTGCGTAAGGAAGATGATGAGCCGGATCTGATTGATGACGATCTGCTTGAGTCGCTCGAAGAGGAAGCACTGAGCGAAGCAGAGGGCGATTCTGACGCGTCTGGTGATGAAAGTGATGGGAGCGTCTAACTATGGCCATCCCGTCGTCTCTGAGTCTCGTACAGCTGCATTCTGGGCAGATGCAAGTCTTCCAGTCACCACATCGTTTCAAAGTGGTGTGTGCGGGTCGACGCTGGGGTAAATCCCGGTTGTCGATCTCCACCATCATCCGCGCGGCAGCCAAAGAGAAAAAGCAACGTGTCTGGTACGTCGCACCGACTTACCAGATGGCTCGCCAGATCTTGTGGGATGACCTGCAGGAAGTTCTGCCTCGTAAATGGGTTCGTAAGAAAAACGACACCACGATGACCATTGTGCTGAAGAACGGCTCTGAAATCGCGCTGAAAGGTGCGGATAAGCCCGATACGCTTCGTGGTGTGGCACTGCACTTCGTGGTGCTCGATGAATTTCAGGATATGAAGCCTGACACCTGGTACAAGGTACTGCGTCCGACACTGTCCTCTACCCGTGGCGGTGCGCTGATCATCGGTACGCCAAAAGGCTTCTCCGAGTTCCACAAGCTGTGGACTATCGGTCAGAACAAAGATTTGCAACGCAAAGGGCAGTGGAAGAGCTGGCAGTTCGTTACGGCCGATTCTCCGTTCGTACCGAGCGCGGAAATCGAAGCGGCGAAGAACGATATGGACCCTAAATCGTTCGCGCAGGAATACCTGGCCAGCTTCGAAAACATGTCCGGACGCGTTTACTACCCGTTCGACCGCAATGTGCATGTGAAGCCACTCCAGTTCAATCCGAAACTGCCGATCTGGGTTGGTCAGGACTTCAACATCGACCCTATGTCATCGGTCATCCTGCAGCCGCAGCCAAATGGTGAGCTGTGGGCCGTGGACGAGGTTGTGCTGTTCTCTTCCAACACGGCTGAAGTGTGTGATGAGCTGGAGCGTCGTTTCTGGCGCTGGAAGTCTCAGGTCACTATCTTCCCTGACCCGGCAGGTGCGTATCGCCAGCACGCACGCGGTGAATCGGACGTCGATATCTTCAAGGAAAAAGGTTTCCTTCGAGTCGATTATCCGAAGAAGCACCCGCCGATCGCAGACCGTGTTAACGCAGTGAACCGCATGTTGATGAGTGCCTCGGGCGAAACCCGGTTGTACATCGATCCGAAGTGCAAACACCTCATCGACTCGCTGGAGAAGGTGATCTACAAGCCAGGCTCACGCGATATGGATAAGACTGGCGGCATCGAACACAGTGCGGATGCGTTGGGTTATCCGGTTCATCGTAGGTATCCGGTGAAAAATCGTGTTATTCTTGGCGGATCTAGATAGGTAAGT
Source organism: Citrobacter sp. RHBSTW-00524 (assembly GCF_013747755.1). Taxonomy (NCBI): domain Bacteria; kingdom Pseudomonadati; phylum Pseudomonadota; class Gammaproteobacteria; order Enterobacterales; family Enterobacteriaceae; genus Citrobacter; species Citrobacter sp. RHBSTW-00524. The sequence goes on along the minus strand of NZ_CP056422.1, from coordinate 65,679 downwards.
ACTTACCTAAACGGAAAGGAAAAGCAAATGGAATTGACTGACAAGCAAATCAAAGACCTTGTGGCACGACGCCACCCTGAATATGAGAAGAAAAAAGAACATTGGGACTTCCTCGCCAGCACCTACGCTGGCGGGCGTGCCTGGTTCAACGACAATATCTTCCGTTACTTCAAAGAGGGCGATCAGGAGTTCAAAGAGCGCCTGGAACGCGCTTATCGCTTCAACCATACGCGCGAAGTGGTAAACCTCATCAACAAATACCTCTTCAAAGAGGTCATTCACCGCAACACTGATGAAGCACCGGAGCAGATCCGCAATTTCTGGAAGCGAGCCACGCGCCAGAACGCCTCCATCGATGCGTTTATGGCGGCTATCGATCTGCAATCATCCATTTATGGCCGTATCTGGGTTGTCGTGGACAGCACGATGAACGTCGATGTTGAGTCTGTTGCAGACGAGAAGAAAAATGATGCGCGTGCCTACGCATACTGGATTTCGCCGCAGCAGCTGCTTGATGTTGCCTGGGATGAAGACGGCAATATGTTGTGGGCGCTAATTGTTGAAATCGCGCGCGACGACGAAGATCCGTTCACTTCAACCGGACAGGAATACCAGCGTTACCGTCTGTGGACGCAAAACGAGTGGTATCTGTTCCGTGAAGAAGTGAAGAAAGGTTCCGGAAATAGCGGTCGCCGTCAGGCCAAAGTCGTTCTGGAGGATAGCGGCCAGCATAATCTGGGCGTGGTGCCGGTGTTCCCGGTGGATTGCATTGGTGAAAGCGAGTCTCCGTATTTCAGCCCGTCGTTGATTGACGATATCGCCTATCTTGATCGCGCCGTGGCCAACTACCTGTCGAACCTTGACGCGATTATTCAGGATCAGACATTCAGCCAGCTGGCGATCCCGGTTCAGTCATTGCTGCCGGGCGATGAAAACCACACCAAAGTGCTCGAAATGGGGACAAAACGCGTCTTCACCTTCGACTCTGAGAGCGGTAATCAGCCATTCTACCTGTCTCCGGACCCGAAACAGGCCCAGATGATTATCACCACGATTAAGACGGTGATTAACGAGATCTACCATTCCGTTGGCGTGGCAGGTGAGCGAACCAAGCAGGATAACGCACAGGGCATCGATAACTCTTCGGGCGCAGCGAAGATGTACGACTTCCAGCGCGTTAACAGTCTGCTGGTGACGAAAGCAGAACGTCTCGAAAGGGCAGAGCGCCAGATGATGCAACTGGCAGCGAAATGGATGGGTGTCGAACTGGATGAAGACCACTCTCTGATCGCATACCCGGAAAGTTTCGACATTCGCGGTCTGACTGACGAGTTTGCCGTTGCCGAGAAACTGTCGCTGCTTCAGGCGCCTGATTCTGTTCGTCGTCATCAGATGGAAATGCTCATCGAGAAGGTCTTCCCGAACATTTCCGATGCGATGCAGAAGGAATTTCAAAAAGATCTCTTGAAATTTCCTCCAAAAAATGATCTTAACACCCTTGAAAATAAGTCAGTACTTACTTATGATCAAGATACAGCCCAAGAAAGCGGGCATGATCAACCCCGAGGGAATGGGGACTCATCTACTCAAGAGACCGAGTGATAAGTAACGAAAAGGAATTTCTATGAATCTGTGGCAAATGCTTATGGCCCGTCGTGGCCTGATGGATGTAGCTGAAGCGCATGAGCGCGGAGGCGCTGGTGGCGGTGCTCCTGCTGGAGACAATGAGCAGGGCAATCAAGACCCAGGCAAACAGGGCGAGCAAAAAGAGCAACCGAAGGGTGACGACGACGAGTATGCCGGTATGACTCAGGAAGAGTTGCTGGCAGAACTGCGTAAGTCCAAGAAAGCCGGTGCTGACCTGCTGAAAGAGAACATGAAGCGCAAGGAGAAAGAGCGCACATTGGCCGATCAGCTGGCTCAGTACGGTGATATTGACCCGGCGCGTGCTCGCCAGCTTCTCGAAGCTGAACAAGCCGCAGAAACCGCACGTCGGGAGGCGGAGCAGGCTGAACTGGAACGCCGTGGTGAGTTCGATGCTGTGAAAAAGCAGATGATCGAAGCGCACCAGGCTGAACTGGCACAGCGCGACGAACGCTACTCCGCTCTGGAGAGCGAGAACGCCGCACTGAAGGCCCAACTGGTCGAAATGACTGTTGGCGCTTCCTTCAGCGGCTCTGCCTTCCTGCGTGACAAAGTTCTGATGACTCCGGCTAAGGCTCGCGTTATCTACGGCTCTCATTTCGAAGTGGGTGAAGACGGTAGTGTTGTGGGCTTTGATAAGCCAGCCGGTCAGAAAGAACGTGCAGTTCTGGTTGACGGTGAAGGCAAACCGTTACCGTTCGAATCCGCGATTGAGCGCATTCTGCGTGCAGATCCGGAAGCTGACGCACTGTTGCGCAGCGAAGCCAAGCAGGGTGCTGGTTCCAATAGCAAACCGACCCACAAAGTAAACCAGCCGAAGAGCAAGTCGACTATGGATAAGTTGACCTCCGGTCTGGGGAAAATCGGACTCAAGTAACATCTTAAATCATAGGGAAATGAAAGATGCCATTACTGCGTGATGAAGCTGAAAAGCTGTCTAACAACGAACTTGAGCAGGGTGTGATCGAGACCATCATCGATCGCGATGACCTGTTCGCTGTTCTGCCTTTCATGAAGATTAATTCTAAGGCATACCTCTACAACCGCGAAGCTACCCTGAGCGAAGCAACCTTCATTGATGTGAACGACACCATCACCGAAGGCGCTGCAACCTTCACCGAACACGTTGCGAAGCTGCGTATCCTGGCAGGCGACGTAGACGTCGACAAATTCCTGGCGACCACTATGTCCGACACCAACAACCAGCTGGCAATCCAGGTTCGTCAGAAGGTGAAAGGTCTGGCTCGCGCATTCCGCCGCAACCTGATTCTGGGCGACTCCAGCACCAACAACAAAGCGTTCGACGGTATTCCGAAGCTGATGCACGACGATCAGAAGATCGACATCGAAGGCGCTTCCATGACCTTCTCCATGTTCGACGAGCTGGTCGACGCGGTGAAAGATCTGGGCGCAGACTGCATCATGATGCGTTCCGAGCACCTGCGTGCTTATCGCGCTCTGCTGCGTACCGTTAGCCTCGGCCCGTCCGAAATCATGATGGAAAACTTCGGTCGTCCGATGCTGTGCCACAACGGTGTACCGTTCATCGTGAACGACTTCATCCCGACTGATTCTGGCAAAGCAAGCATCTACTGCCTGCACCTGTCCGAAGAGAACGGTGTGACTGGTCTGTATGGCGGTGAAAACGCCGGTATCGTTGTTGAGAACATCGGTACTGTTCAGAACAAAGACGCAACCCGTACCCGCGTTAAGTGGTACTGCTCTCTGGCGAACAAGCACGACAAGGCTATCGCCGCGCTGACCAACGTAAAAATTTGATCAGTATGGTAGGTAAGTAATTATCTACTATTTAGGGGTGGGCTATACGCCCACCCTTTTTGTAGGAGCGAGAAATGCCAGAACAAAAGATGAAGATCACGGAAGAGGCGTTTGCGGATTTCACGGGGCATATGTGCCGGGCCGAATTCACCAATTCCATCTCCAACGAGCCTCTGAGCGAGCGCCAGCAGAATCATCTTGCGGCTTGCTTCCGGGCAATTCCGTTCACTCAGTCTGTCACCATTACACCGGCTGCGCCGTCCGTATTGGTGGGTAAAACCGTTCAACTTAGTGCAGGTATCACCATGAGCAAAAGCGCAGATTCATTCACCTGGACGTCGGCCAATGACCAGGTCGCCACAGTCAGCGGTACGGGTCTGGTTACTGGCGTGACTCCGGGAAAAGTGAAGATCACCGCCACCGATAAGCAGACTCAGCTTTCTGCGTCAGTCGAAGTGACCGTTAAGCCTGTCAGCGTGGAGTCCGTTACGGTAACGCCAGACTCTACCTCTGTTGAGAAGGGGAAATCGGTCAAGTTGCGCGTTGATGTACAACCGTCAAACGCAACCAATAAAAGAGTCACCTGGACTTCCAAAAATAGCGACAAAGCGACCGTTGACCAGAACGGTAACGTAGCTGGCGTAGCCGTTGGTACGGCAACCATTGAAGTGGTTTCGCAGGATGGCAGCCATAAAGCTACTGCTACGGTTGAAGTCACTGAGCCTGTCGTTGCTGTTACTGGCGTCTCTGTCGATCCGAGCACCACCAGCGTTGAAGCCAACAAAACGGTACAGCTGACCGCGAACATCGAACCGGCTGGCGCAACCAATAAGCGCGTAACCTGGGCGTCAAAAAATGCCGAGTTCGCGACGGTTGATAGCGCAACTGGACTTGTGACCGGTGTGGCTGCAGGTACTGCCACTATCGAAGTCACCACGGAAGACGGTAGCCACAAAGCCACTGCGACCGTTGAAGTGACCGCAGCACCGGCTGCGTAACCAACACATGGGCGGCGATGCCGCCCATTAAGTGAGAAGAAGAATGAAACCAGCAAAAATTCGTTTATTGGAGCCTCAATTTTTGGGGTACACGGGCATTCTCTGCGGTATCCAGTTTGTCGACGGCATCTCGGTTGCCGAACTGCCATTCATCGATCAGCAGCGGATTTGTGCCTCCATGCGTGCCACTACCGTTGAAGGCAAAAATGTATCTCCTTCTGCCGCGTACAGCAGCCGCAATGATTTAACTGCGGACGACATTGTCGAGACGGCGGCCCCGGATATTGTGCCAATGAAACGTGGTACGGCTGAAGTGGAAGCCAAACCGGTACAGCGCTTTACTCGTGAAGAGCTGGAGTCGATTGCGGACTGTGAAGGTATTGCTGGTCTGCGTCAGATCGGCAACCAGATTGGCGTGAAAGCCAAAGGTATCGTTGAAATGATCGAAGGCATCCTGAAAGCACAGGGCGGTGAGTAATGGCGCAGATCGACACGTACCGTAGCGGGGAAGCAGTTTCCCTGTCGTTTGCATTTAACGTTCTGGATATTGAGTCGGCCACGTATACCGTCAGAGATGGCGCAGGTGCGATCATCGTCGATAACGAACCTCTCGATATTACTGAGGGGCAGATGTCCATTCCGGTTGTCGTGTCGGCCGAACACAACCTTCTTTCAGATAAAGAGCGCGATCTGCGACACGTCATTGTCAAAGCGGTGGCATCCGGGCTGACGCATGAAGAGCGCAAGATGTACGTTCTGCTGAATAGCTTCGAGCTGTCAATTCCAGGCCAGTCATTCGCAACGGTCGCAGACGCCCAGATGCAAGCTATCGATATGCTGAACGGCGACACTCTGTTAGCTGATGGCGAAGGGCTGATGCGCAAACGTCTCATTGAGGCCACCAGACGCGTCAAAACGCTGCCGTTCTCAATCCGCAAAGTCCTGCGTATCGACTTCGACCGGTACGATCGCCCGCAAAACATGCTGAACGTCTATGACATTCCGTGGGGCGCTGACGGGGCATATCGTCACGATCTGATCGATTGGGAGCAGATGACGCCTGAGAAATTCGACGAGTTCCCGGACTACTTCAAACAGGCATTAATGCTGGCCGTGGTTAATGAAGCCTGCGAAATCGCTAACGGTAATGACGTAGCGGCAGCCCGCGAGGACGGCATTCTGTCTGAGTCCATTGGTGAAACGACCAATATGTACCGCACCGGCAAAGCGGCAAATGTGCATGTGGCTCGCAGTACCTGGCGACTGCTGGTCAGTTACATCAATAACCGCATGATTGTTCGCCGTGCGTAACGCCAGTCGCATTATTTACTTCTGGTCGAAAGGCTCAAGACGAGCAATCGCGCCTTCGCCTGGTAATGAGTGCGGCTGCCAACCACAGGGAGAGTGCATGAACATTTCATGGCAAGCAGAGATAGCGATTTACCGTCTGGGTTCGAAGAACGTCTACGGTGAAGCGCAATTGCAGTTCGTCAGGAAGACGAACGTCGGCGTCGTTAAGTTTGAGCAAAGTAACGAGAAATCATCGGTACGTGCGGACAGCTCCGGCAGTCGCGGTAAAGCGGATCTGGAATTGTTCGATGCTGTTCTGGTGATCCCACTTGAGGCCGCAGTACAGCTTGATGACGTTCTCATTCTGGAGGGGCAAAAGCTGAAGGTATCCAGCGTGCATCGTCGCTGGGGACTGCGTGGGTGCCCAGGGCATCTGGAAGTAGGGGCAAACATATGGGTCTGAAGTACGACGCGCATCAGTTTAAGCGTGCTGGCGACAGGCTCAATAACAGCCAGAAAGCCTTTAAGCGTTATCTCATCCGTGACATGGAGAAGCTGGCGCGTCTGGTTGAGCGTCTTGCGCGGGCAATGGCCCCGCTGGAGACTGGCTCACTCGAAAGCGCGATCTTCGCGAGAGTGGTCAAAGAAGGTTATACCGGGCTTCGTATTGAGTTATCGGTATTTGGAGCCAAACCACGCGAAGGGCATCCGGGCGTTGAGGTTGGCGATTATGCGGAGTACATGGAGTTGGGCAAGTATCGTCTCGGCTATCTCTCTCGCATGAAGAGCGTCACCAACCCGCCAGTCGCTGGTGTGAAGCCACGAGTTGGGCCTTTGTTCCTTGAGAGAGCCGTACAGATCAGTGAAAAACAGTTCACTCAGACGATAGCAGAAGCGGCAAGGAAAGCAGGTTTTACGAGAGGTTGATGTGTTTATTGAAGCATTTGCGAGCCTGATGCAGAAGGCGAAGATCGGTACAGTCGGCGCTGACATTTTCTGTCACTACATGCCAGCCAATGTGAAGTCCGGTGTTCTGTTGGTTAATCCCAATACGGGGATCGCTATTGACCATGAGTTGAAAGGCTTTTATCACGACTCTTTCACCGTCATCGTGCGTAATGCGACGATCACAAAGGCGGTGGCGAAAGCCAATAAGATCATGGATATGTTCCCGGTCGAAGAAACCGTGTCAGAGGGCGTTTACTTCCGGTTGGTTCGGCCAATGTCTATGCCGATCACTTATCCCAAAAACGAAGGCTCATTAATTGAAGCGGGTATCCCGATTGAATTTGCGGGCTATTTGTTGAATTAATAAAATAAGTAAGTATATACTTACCATTAGCGCCATGAAGGTGCTGATTTAACGGAAAAAGGAGTTTTCCAACAATGTCCAATACCCATGTAAAAAACATCAAACTTGGCGCCTGCAAAGTGTCGTTTGGTGGCGTTGATCTGGGTTACACCAAAGGCGGTGTTCAGGTTGAGGTTGCGACCGAAACTCTGAAAGTCACCGTAGACCAGCTGGGGCAGACCACCATCTCCGAGCTGGTGCAGGGTCGTAACATCACTATCACTGCGCCGCTGGCCGAGTCTGTGTTGCAGAATATGGTCGATCTGATGCCGGGATCTACCCTGAGCGAAGAAGATAACGCTGTGACCATCACTTCCGCACAGGGCATCAACCTGATCGACGTAGCCAAAGAGCTGGTTCTGACCCCGCAGGATACCACCGACTACGTTCTGACCATCCCGAAAGCTGCGACCGCAGGTAACTTCACCATGACCTACCAGTCTGATGATGTTCGCGTGTTCTCCGTTCAGTTCACCGCTTACCCGGATGACGACGGCGTGCTGGGGAAAATGAGCGGCCCAAAGCCGGTTAAAACCGTCTCTATCTCTCCGGAATCTCCGGAAGTTAAAGCCGGTGAGACCGTGCAGCTGACTGCCCAGATCACCCCTGCAGATGCCGGCGATAAAACCGGTGTGTGGGAATCCGACAATCAGGAGAAAGCAACCGTTGACCAGACTGGTCTGGTTCGCGGAGTAGCTGAAGGTTCGGCAAATATCTCCTTTACCAGCAATAGCGGCGGCAAGAAAGCGACCAAAGCAGTAACGGTTAATTCTGCCGAATAATCGCGACGTAACTAAGCAGAGGCTCAGGAAGAGCCTCTCTTTTAAAAGGACTTTAACCAATGACCAAATTACTCGATCTCGACTCCATTCTGCCTCCGAAGAAAAGCATCAAGTTCGGCGGTCAGGAATACCCCATCGTTGAAATGACTGTTGGCCTGTTCGTCTCCATCAAGCAGATGGAAGGCAAAGACCTTCAGAACATGTCGCCTGTTGAGCAGGTAACTGCTTACGCCGACCTGGTTCGCAAGGTCATCCCATCCGTGCCGGACGCTGTACTGGAAAAACTGACTGTTCCGCAGCTCCAGCAGATCTTCACCTTCGCTATGGAAGTGATTGATGAAGAGAACGAAAAAGCGGCTGGTGAAGGGGCAAAGTAATTTCCCGCGATGAATCCGGGGTAAAGACCGTATCGATAGATCTCGGATTCTATTTCAGTCGTGTAGTTGCTCACTACGCCGTGTCGCCATTAGAGCTGCTGGGCGTCCCTCTAACGATGTTCTGGATGCTCAGTCGCAACATCGACCGTCTGCGCGCGGAAGAGGATGTCCGCAACCTGCAAGTCGCTCGCGCTGCCCAGGCAGATGGCGAGGGCGTGAAGGCGTTCATGGAGGGTTTGCAACTCAGGATTGGAAGACCAGTCGTAACCGATAAAGTCTACGATCCACGCAAGGATAAGGCAGACCCTGACGCCAAAGAGCAACTGATGCAAATTTTTGGCAGAGGATGACAAGGGAATGTCACAAAACGTAGAGTTTATCCTGTCGCTGGAAGACAAGCAGTTTACAGCGTCAATCGACCGGGCGGGTAAGCTACTTACCAGATTCGGGGAGCAGGCCACAAAGCCCGCTCAGAAAATTAACAATCTGGAACGCTCGTTGGGTTCGGTCTCCCGCATCATCGGCGTTCTGGAGTCCAAGCTCGATGCCACGGCAGACAAACTACAGGATGTAGCTGCCGGCTTCGAGCTTGTGTCTGATGTTTCGCGCAAGACGCGAGGCAACATTACCAGCCTCAACTCAGGTCTCAAAACCCTGATTGAGCGCGTCGACACAACCACCTCATCCGTTAATAAACTCACCACATCGCTGCGCAAGGTTCAGTCTGAACTCAACGAGTTTTCCGATTGGGCAACGTTCGCTGGCAAGAGCGCCAGCCGCTTCGGTACGGAAGTAAAAGAAGCCTCTTCATCCGTGAGTGGCATGAATACGCGCCTTAACACCACGACGAAGCGTCTCAGTAATTGGGGCGTCACAACGAGCCAGGCTGCCGAGGGGCTGAAGAAAGTCCGCGATCAGATGGATGCCGTGATTGGCCGCCAGCAACTGATCAGCAAGCCGGTACGTGTGCGCACCAGCGGCTACGGTGAGGGCGGTGGTAATGGTGGCGGTGGTCGACGTGGCGGTACAAATGGCCACGGCGGGCGCGGTGCTGAAAATGGCATGTTCTCTGGTCTGCGCGGCAATATTTTCCTGCTGGGCGAGATTGGTGATGCGGCAAGAACGGTAACTGACATCCTGTTTGGCTGGCAGAAGCCAATCGTCGAAGCCGCCTCCGAAATGGAGCGTATGCGCGTCATGTTGCGCGGGCTGAACAAGGACAAGGCCAACCCTGGTAAAGCAGCCGCAGAGGATATGCAGTACATCGTGGATATGGCGCAAAACGCCCCGTTTGCGATGCAGGCGCTGACCGATTCCTTCGTTAAATTCCGCTCGGCAGGTCTCGATCCTACTGACGGATCGCTGAAAGCACTGGTGGACTCCGTTGCACGCTTCGGCGGCGATAGCGAGCTGCTTAAACGTGCTGCCGTGGCTGTCCAGCAGATGTCCGGTAAGGGCGTCGTGTCGATGGAAGAACTGCGTCAGCAATTAGGTGAAGCCGTTCCTAACGCGATGAAGGCGATGGCAGACGCTGCCGGTATCACTATGGGGGAACTGACCAAAGCAGTCTCCACCGGTACTGTGGAAGCGAAACAGGCGCTATCGCTGATGTTCGTTGGTCTGCGTGCGGAGAACGAAAACGCCGCCAAAGACATGATGCAAACCTACACTGGTGCGCTGGCGCAATTGCAAACCTCCTTTACGCTGTTTGCCGATCGTGTCGGTCAGGCGGGCTATCTGGATTCTCTCTCAAAGGGGATGAAAGAGCTGGCCTCCATCATGAATAGCGCAGAGGGCATTTCGTTCGCTAACTCGCTGGGTTCCGGACTTACCACCGCAATCGACAGCTTACGTGAGCTGGCGCAGTGGCTGGCGAAAAACCAGGAGTTGATTGTCAACCTGGGCAAAGTAGTGGCCGCTATGGTGGCGTTCAAACTGATGCGTGCGGGCATCATGGGCGTGATTGGCACTGCCGGGCAGATGGTTAACACGTTTGCGACGATGTCGACTGTCATCCAGGCGCCGTTCAATCTGGGCGCGACAGCTGTCACCCGCTTTAATCGTGCGGCTCGTATGGGTCTGGCTCCAATCCCATCGCTGATCTTCGCTATCCGTGGCGCGATCACGGGGTTACAGGGGGCATTCGCTGGGCTAACTGCGTTCATCGCAGCAAACCCCATTGGTGCAGCGTTCACCGTCGCTACCGTGGCTGTAGCCGGTCTTATCACGTATATGACCATGCTCCGCAGCGAAACGTCAAAAGTCGTTGACGAGATCCGCAAAATCCCGGAAGCGATGACGGCGGCCAAACGTGCGCAGATGGCAGAGCGTGCGGAAAAGCTCGAAAAAGAGATCATCGCAGACCAGCGAGCGCTCAAAACAGGCGAAAGCGTGAGCTATGTGTCCAACTCTGTTGGCGCTGTCACTCACAAAGAGTCAAAAGCCGATATCGAGGCTCGCCTGAAGAAGAATCAGGAAGAGTACCAGAAGATTACCGGCACCATTGCGCTGGGTGACGGGGCTGTAGCCAAACGTCTGGCTAAAGAGGCAGCAGAATCCCAGATTGAGAAAATCCGGGCCGACAATCAGGTCTTCTCTGCGACATTTGTGAAAGCACGTCAGGAGGCTCTGGACAAGATCCAGAAAATCAATGACGACAAATCACTGTCTGACGATGAGAAGAACAAACTTCTCGCACCGCTCCGTGAAACGGTGAACAAGTCATACCTGGAACCGGCGCAAAAACTGGTCGATTCACTGTCCTCCCGTAAAAACGCGACCGAGAAGCAGATTGCCCACTACAACGATCTGCTCGAAAAAGCGAAGAAAGAGGGCAATACCGAGCAGATTCAGAAGCTACAAGGCAGTATTCGAGGCTATCAGGAGCATCTGGAAGCTGTCGCTCAGGAGTTGACTCAGGCCGAGTTTGAGCGTGATAACGCTGCCAAAACTGGTAAGGGTGTCATGTCCAACCAGGGAACCGTTTTGGGGCTTGGTACGAGCGACAAGGCGGCCCAGAAAGCTCTGGCGCAGTACATGCGCAACCAGATGGACTCCGCAACCTATCAGCGCACGTTGCCAGACGGTACGGCGATGCTGGACTTCGAAGGTAAGCCGATCATTGGGCCGAAGCAGCTCAAAACCCAACTGAACCTGCAGAAAGCCTCCAGCGCCAGCTCTCTGGAGAAAATGAGCGACGAGGAACGTGCAGCAGCGATCGCCGCACTAACCAAAGCGCGTGAGCAGGACGCCGCAGCTGCGGAAAAAGCCGGGCAGCGTACTGCCAATGCTTCTCAGCGTGCCGCACGGAAGGAAGAAAATGCGCAGCGTAAGCTGGCGGCCGGCTACCAGAAAGCGCTGGATAAAGCCGATCAGCTTATGGGGCAGATGGGTGAAAGCTCTAAAGCGACCGTGTCGTTTGACCAGTCTCTACGCGATACCACCAAATCGCTGACCGAACTGGCCAACGCCGTACCGAATGAGTTCATCACTCAGGAGATGATCGACAAAGCCAAGTCACGCCTGGCTGACCTGGCTAACGCGAGCGACGACTATCGCGAGATGTTCAACCGCCGCAACGTCGAGCAGATGATCTCCACCTGGGCGCCGGAATCCGATTCCATCATCAGCGCGGGTTACAAGCCGTCTCGTGAAGAGAAGGTGGCCGATTTCAACGACACCTACAACCGTAACCTGAAAGCGTTGATGGATCTGCGTGACCAGGCTTCTGATCCGAAAATCGTGGCGCTTTACACCAAGCAGATTAACCAGCTGGTGGCGGCAGGCAACACCGCTCTCATCAAAGAGACGGGTACGGCGACACAGAAGCTGGCGCTTGAGTACGAGAATCTGGCCGATCAGCTGGAAAACAGCTGGAGCAACCTGTTCAGCAACATGACGGATACGCTGACCGACTTCGTCATGAAGGGGAAAATGGACTTCTCCAGCCTGGCAGAATCCATCCTCCGCGACATCACCAACATGGTTGTGAAGACGCAGATCACCCTGCCTCTCATGAACATGCTGGGGATGGGAACGACGGCAGCGGGCAGCTCTCAGAGCGGCAATCTGCTTTCTGGTGTCGCATCAGCGGTTGCCAACCAGGGCGTCCGGATGAATGCGGTCAACGGCGATAAGAGCGTGGGTGAGGCGACGAAAGAGACCTCCAGCTCGGTCTCCGGTCTGGGGCAGACCACTCAGCAGACGACCAGCGCGATTGGCTCTGCAACCAACGCGATCGGCAGCTGGGTGAATGGACTGTTCACCAGTACTGAAGCCAAAGACGCGGAAACCAAAGCGGTGAAGACATCCATCTTCTCCATGCAGAACCTTAGCTCTGTCACGGGGGCGCTTTCTGCCGCGTTTGCCATGCTGGGAGCAAACATGTCCGGCTCTGGCAATAAGTGGTTGAGCTTCGGCGCTACCATTGCCTCTGGGCTGGTGTCTGCCTGGGCTGGTGGTGGCTTCGACAACATCGGATCGGGTTCCTCCGGCTCTAACTCCGGGTTCAACAATCTCACCGGATCGGCATCTGATGGTACTGGCGGCATCCCGGCAATTCCGAAGTTCGCCAAAGGCGGCATTTTCGGGAAAGACGGCGTGGTTCCGCTGCGTGCGTACCAGAAAGGTGGCATCGCTGACTCTCCACAGCTGGCGCTGTTTGGTGAAGGGGATATGAACGAAGCCTACGTTCCGCTTCCGGATGGGCGTTCCATCCCGGTTACGCTCAACGCAGAGGGTGTTAAAGGCGGCGGTGGCGGCGTTTTCTCACCTGTCAGCATTGAGATCAACGTCAACAGCGACGGCAGTGTTTCGGAGAACAGCAATTCCGAAGGCGCATGGAGTCAGGCAGCGCAGCGCATGAAGGCGATCGCGCTTGAAACCATCGCTCAGGAGAAGCGGCCAGGCGGTTCGCTCAACCCTAACTCTCAACGTAACTAACCACGGCTGCCCCGGAAGGGGCAGCCTCACAAGGATGTGAGATGGAAAGACTGACTTTTAACTGGTATCCCGACTACGAGTCGGAAAAGACCGTGAAGCCTAACGTGACGGTGCTGAATTTCGGTGACGATTACGAACAGCGCCAGGCCAAAGGTCTCAATCGCATTAAAGAAGAGTGGAGCCTGACATTTACGCGCTCTTACGACGTTATTAATGCCGTCGATGACTTTTTGACGGCACGCGCGGCCGTTGAGTCGTTCTACTGGACGAACCCTCGTGGCAAAAAGATGGTTGTGGTGTGCGACAGCCATACTGTGAAGCGTTACCAGGGCTATCTCGTTCTCACTGCGACCTTCCGACAAATTTATGAAGGATAATTCAACCCACTAGATAAGTAAGCACTTATTTACTATTATCTATAGGCGCTGACAGGATGTTGGCGCCTCTTTATTTCAAGGAAGAAACGATGGGTATTAAAGCTGATATTCAGAGCTTGTCGCCCTCCGCGCTCATTGAGCTGTTCGAACTTGATATGTCGAACACCACCTCTGGGGGCAAGCTGTTTTTCCACGCTGGTACAAACGAACTGATGGAGCCAGTCGTTTGGCAAGGCGTGTCCTACGAACCGTGGCCAATCAAGGCGTCAGGCTTTGATAAGACTGGTCAGGGTACTTTGCCGCGTCCAAAAATCCAGGTCTCCAACTTTGCCGGAACTGTCTCCGCTGAAGTTCAGGCAAACGACGATCTGGTTGGCTGTCGCATCATCCGCAAGATGACGCTGGCGCGTTTTCTCGACGCGGCCAACTTCAAAGACGGGAATCCAACCGCAGATCCAAATCAGCACTTCCCGGATGAGATGTGGTTCATCGAACAGAAGACTCTCGAAACCCATGAGGTTGTCGAGTTTGAGCTGTCGAGTGTGTTCGATCTGATGGGCGTGCAGCTGCCGTACCGCCAGATCATCAAAAACACCTGCCCGTGGAAATACCGCGGTCCAGAGTGCGGCTACACCGGCCCCTATTTCGACAAAAACAACCAGCAAACCACCATGTCAGGCGCGGATTACTGCACGAAACGCTACGACTCATGCAACGCACGCCGTAACTACTTTGCCAATGGCGTAATCCACTTTGGCGGGTTCATTGGAGCAACGCGTTATGGGTAATAGAGCTTTCCCTGAGCTTGGTTCGGACGTTATGCAGGAAATCTATCTGACAGCCATCAAACGCTACCCGAACGAAGCGTGTGGCTTTCTGGTACGTACCACTGGCGAGAAATATCGCTTCATGGAAGCCCGGAACGTGTCGGAAAACCCGGAAAACACGTTTGTTATGCACGCTGACGACATTATCGCAGCGGAAGATGCGGGAGACGTGGTTGCCATCTGGCACTCCCACACTGACGAATCAGCTGAAGCGTCAGACGCCGACCGCGCCGGATGCGAGGCAACGGAAGTTCCGTGGCTGATTCTGGCTGTTCGGAAGAACGTCGAGGGCGATGCGCCATTTCACTTCAGTGAGATGAATGTGATCACCCCAGACGGCTTTGAGATGCCTTATCTGGGGCGGCCCTATGTGTTTGGTGTCTTCGACTGCTGGATGCTGTGCCGCGACTACCTGAAGCGTGAGTTCAACGTCGAGTTGAATCCAAACCCGCACCTGCATATTCCATCGTGGTACACGGGCGATACCGACATTCTCGATCAGAACTACCGCAATGAAGGGCTTGTTCGTCTGGCGCCGGGGACGGAACCCCAGCGTGGTGACGTCTTCTTCATTCAGTACGGAAAGATGCCTGACCACTGCGCGGTGTACATCGGAGACGGAATGATCCTGCACCACCAGATCGACCGTCTGAGCTGTCGCGCTTATTACGGTGGCATGTACCAGAAACACACGACGCACCACCTGCGTCACAGAGACTTACTCAAGGGAGATGAAACGTGTCTGAGTTAGTTCATGTGCAACTTGGTGGCCCGATGGCCAGACATTTCGGCCGCCACTGGCATTTAAAAGTGCGCAACACCAAACAGGCGTTGGATTTGGTCGAAGCCAACCGTCCGGGCTTAAAAGCCTGGATGAAACGCAACATGAAGACCTACGACAGTTACCACATCCAGATCACCAATAAGCAGGGGCATAAGTGGTCGGTTGATGAGAGCGAGTTTCAAATGATGGGGCAGTCCGACAACATCGCGAAGATCCGCATCACGCCGGTTCCTCGCGGTAGTGGCGGTAAGGCTTTTGGTTGGTTCCAGACAGTCGTAGGGGCACTCGTCATGGTTGCCTCATTCTGGTTCCCAGCGCTGGCCCCGCTCGGCTTGTCGCTAATGATGGGAGGTATTTCGCAGTTAATTTCGCCCCAGGCGACCAATGACAGCGTAAGGCAGGCAGATAACTCGAACTCGTTTTATTTCGACGGGCCACAAAACACCACTAACCAGGGCAACCCGGTTCAGCTCATTTATGGCGAGGAAATTCTGGTCGGCTCACAGGTTGTGAGTTCTTCGATCACCATCGACCAGCTTTAGTAAGAAGGGAAATTTTTGAACATGGAACAGTTCAAGAAGAAGAGACTGCCTCTCCTGATTGCAGGTGCTGGCGGTAAGAAAAGCAGTGGCTCCAGCCGCACGCCGGTTGAAGCCGACGATACCGTAAACTCGCGTGCTATGGCGTCCATCCTCGACCTGCTCGGGGAGGGTGTCATTGGCGGGCTGGTGGATGGCGCAAAGTCGATCTTCGTTGATGATCTGCCAATCCTTAACGAAGACGGGTCTCCAAACTTTAGCGGTATCACGTGGGACTTCCGCGATGGTTCACAAGACCAGACGCCGATGTCCGGGTTCGATTTCGTTGAAACGCCGAAGTCAGTCAACATCCAGTTGAAAAGAATGCACGACGTTACGATTGCCATCGATAACGATGAGGCAGACCGTGTCCGCGTCATTCTTAAGTTCCCGTCTCTGCGTAGCATCGACAAAAAGACCGGTGATACCAACGGTACGACCGTGAATTACAAATTCCAGATTGCCAATGGCGATAATGCCTTCAAGGACGCCATCGCAGAAGGGGAGAGCACTTCCGAAATTACGCTGACGGCAAAAAAGACGGGCGTCTACTACCGCAGCTATGAGCTAAAACTGCCCAAGCCAGGTCGTGCCTACAAGGTTCGCGTGCTTCGTCTGACCGATGACAGCAACACTCAGTACATCTTTAACGATACGTGGGTGGACTCTATCGGTGAGATTGTTGATACGCCGATGAACTACCCGAACTCCGCGCTGGTTGGTCTCAAGGTCAACTCAGAGCAGTTCGGCAGCTCGATGCCGTCTCGTTCGTATCTGGTGCGTGGCCTTAAGATCCGAGTCCCGTCCAACTACGACGAGCACACAAACACCTATATCGGCGTATGGGATGGCACATTCAAGCTGTTGTCATCTTCCAACCCTGCCTGGATTCTCTTCGACCTGCTTACCAACGCCCGTTATGGCCTGGGGCAGTACGTTTCTGAGTCCATGATTGACCTCGGGCAGATCTACCAGATTGGGCGCTACTGCGACGAAGAGATTGACGATGGTTTCGGTGGCAAAGAGAAGCGCTTCGCTATCAACACCCAGATCACCAGCCGTCAGGATGCGTACCGACTGATTCAGGATATCGCTGGCGCCTTCCGCGGAATGGTCTTCTGGGCTGGCGGCATGGTTAACGTCATGCAGGATAGTCCGTCAGATCCGGTCATGATGTTCACCAACGCGAACGTCAAAGATGGCATGTTCAGTTACAAGGGATCTGCGCGTAAAGACCGTCCGTCAGTGGCTCTTGTGACCTACAACAACAAGGAAGACGGCTACAAGCAGAACATCGAGTACGTCGAAGACCAGGAGGCGATGCGTCGTTATGGCGAGCGCAAAACCGAAGTGGTTGCGTTCGGCTGTACAAGCCGTGGCCAGGCGCATCGTGTCGGTCTGTGGCTGCTGTATACCGCACGCATGGAGTCCGACGTTATCAGCTTTACGGCAGGGCTGGATGCTTCCTTCCTGATGCCGGGCGAAACGGTGCTGATTCAGAACAAATACCGTGCTGGTAAACGCAACTCTGGCCGCATTGTGGCGTTCACAAAGAACAGCATCACTCTCGACGCACCGGTTACGCTGAATAAGGCTGGTAGCTACATCCGGATCTTGAATCAGGAAGGAGAAATCGTTGAGCGCGATATTCTTGAGACCGGGGAAGACATTACCAAAGTAACCTTCTCCAAAGCGCTCAATTCTGGTGATATGCCGGTTATGAATGGCGTCTGGACGATTACCGAGCCAGATCTGGAACCAATGCGCGTGCGTGTTATCAACGTTGCCCAGGGCGAGGCTCAGGGGACGTTTGACGTTACCGTTGTCCAGAATAACGCATCGAAGTACGAAGCCATCGACAACGGCGCGACGCTGATCCCCGAGAACAACACCGTTCTCGACCCGACTTATTCGAAGCCGACCAACCTGCAGGTGACGGAAGGGACGTATATCTCCAGTCCGGGCAACCTCTCAATCAAGCTCGTTGCCACCTGGGAAGGTAAGTCTGCGGAATATTGGATCAGCTGGCGTCGTTCCGATGAGAACAACGTCTCTAACTGGCAGTCCGCACGCGTTACCGAAGAGCAGTTCGAGATCCTCAATATTGCCGAGAATGGCCAATACGACATTCAGCTCTATGCGGTTTCGTTCAGCGGCAAGAAGACGGACATCATCAGTACCGTTTACCAGGTGAAAGGTACGATGACGCCGCCAGGCTCTCCTACCTCTCTGACGGCCGTTGGTGACTACCGCAACGTGATTCTGAATTGGGTCAACCCGGACTCAATCGACCTCGATCACATCAACGTGTACGCCTCCCAGACCAACGATCTGGAAACGGCAAAGTTGATTGCAGAGGCTGCCAGCACCACGTTCACCCATGCCGGTCTTGGGGATAGCGAGACCTGGTACTATTGGGTTCGCGCGGTGAACAAGCGTGGCATGTTAAGCCCGCCGAACTCCAATCTGGGTACGGAAGCGATGACGCGAGACGTCCTCTCATTCCTTACCGGGAAGATCACCTCTTCCGAGCTGGGACAGGAGCTGCTGGAGGAAATCGACTCTAAAGCCTCTCAGGATGCGGTCGACGCCATCAACAAACAGATGGAAGAAAGCCTGAAAGAGCTTGATCAGTCCGTTGCCGATCTGGACAGCAAACTGGAAGACACCAGCGGTCGGCTTGAACAGGCCCAGAACGACCTCAAAAATGAAGTCTCTGGCACGCTGGACAAGGTCAACGACGCGCTGCAACAGGTTGAGGACTCTAATGCGGCTCTGGTTGAGTTGCAGGAGACCGTTTCCGAGCAGGGCAAAGCCGTTGCAGGTGCTGTGGAAGCGGCACACGCTGCGCTCGACAATGCCTCCGCGCTGATTGCTGAAGAGCGTGAAGCCCGTGTCGAAGGCGATAAGGCAAATGCCAAACAGATTGAGGCAATGAAATCCTCCGTCGATGACAGCGTTGCCGCCGTCGAAGAGATGAAAAAGACCGTTGCCGAAGTCGAACGCGCCAGCGCGGAAGTATCGACCAATATCGAGGCTCTGGCCAAAACCAATATTGACCTCGCTCTGCGTCAGGATGAAGACCAGCACAAGCAAATGGTCAATAACGCGAAGATCGCCACCACTCAGAAGACGTTTGCCGACGATATGTCTGCAATGGCCTCAAAAGTGGAAGAGATCCGCGCAGAAATTGGTGAGGACATCCGGGCATCGATTCTGGAAGAGACAACGGCTCGCGTAGAGGCTGATAAGGCTATTGCGACGCATATCTCCAAGCTGGAAGCCCAGCTCAACGACGATATCTCAGCGGCCATTGTTGCTGAACAAGAGGCGCGTGCGACTGCGGACGAAGCGCTTTCTCGTCAGATCACCACGTTGCAGGCGAAAGTTGAAGGGGATATCAGCGCGGCACTCACTGAAGAGCAGATTGCCCGAGCCACAGCGGATGAGGCGCTATCGAAGCAAATCACCCAACTGAAGGCCCAGACTGGTGAGGATATCAAAGCAGCCGTTGCGGCAGAGACCCAGGCTCGAACCGATGCAGATGGTGCTCTGGCTTCGCAGATCAGTTCGCTGAAGGCTCAGACGGCAGAGGACATCAAGGCTGCCGTTGCCACGGAGACGAAAGCGCGTACCGATGCCGACTCTGCTCTGGCCGGGCAGATCACCAATCTTCAGGCTCAGACCGGCAAAGATATCAACGCTGCTATCACATCCGAAGCCACCGCGCGTGCAAACGCTGACGGTGCTCTCGGTAAGAGAATTGATACGGTTAAGGCTGAAGTTGATGGTAACTCGGCTCTCATCCAGGAGCAGGCGAAGGCCATTGCTGATACCGATAAGAAGGTTTCTGCTGCCTGGACGCTGAAGATGGAAACGTCTACCAGTGGCGGCCAGAAGTACGTTGCAGGTATCGCGCTGGGTATCGACAGCACCGGTCTATCGCAGTTTTTGGTTCAGGCAGACCGTTTTGGCCTGGTAAACTCCGTAAACGGGAAGATCACCACGCCGTTTGTCATAGAGAACGGTGTTGCTTATATGAATGGAGCATGGATTAAAGACGGGACGATCAGTAATGCCAAGATTGGCAACGTGATTCAGTCAAATGACTATGTTTCAGGAAGATCCGGATGGAGTATTCGTAAAGATGGAACAGCCGAGTTTTGCAACGGAACATTCAGGGGAAATGTAGATGCTAATTCTGGCACGCTGAACCACGTCACTATCGCTGACACATGTATCATTAATGGCACGCTAAGAGCTGAAAAGATCATAGGCGATGTTGTTAAAGCAGCGGGTAGGGAGTTTCCTCACTTTAAAAACCCGACAACAGGGGAGTATTTATATGCTAACGGAAGTCTGACCGTCACTGTTCATGACGATCAATCTTTTGACCGACAGATAATTATTCCACCCATTTTATTTTCGGGAAGCTCATATGAAAGTAATACGAGTAACGATGTCTGGGATGAATGTACTTTTAAAGTTACTCATAACGGGTCACTGATTTATCAGGCAACAAGTTCAGGGAAGCAGGAATGTTATAATGCGATTTTTGACATGCCTGCAGGTCGTGGTGCCAAAACACTGACATTTACTGCAAGTACAAGAGGAAACAGTGGAGGTTGGCCTCGATCTCGTGTCAGCGACCTATTAGTGATAGTCGTTAAAAAGAGTACTTCAGGTATTGTTATTAGCTAACTCAATGCGTTAATTGTTATTTTATGCAGTGTAGAAAAGCGTTTTTATAACAAGTAATATAGGTATGTACTTACTTATGGCGGGCATGGATGCCCGTCCTTTCAAGGAGAGAATATGTGGTACAGGGAAGGTACTATCACATTTACACAGGGAAGTGACGCACTTTCTGGCACTGGCACGTACTGGAATGTGACCGCCAACGGCGTTCTGCCGGGCATGATCGTCATCGGCCCTGACAACAAATTGTACGAAATTAAGCGTGTAATCAGCGACACAAGCCTGATTCTCGCGGAGCCGTACACGGGCGAGACCCAGACGGACGTTCCGTGCCGCATCATCACAACCTATGAAGGCGACTTAACGCAGTTCAGCGCACGCTTTACCGCGCTCATGACCCGAATGTCAGCCGACTCGAAGACGATGCGCACCTGGTTGACGGCAGTTGATGAGGTAACGCTTGAGCGTGAAGACGGTACGGAAGTGACCGTGAAGTCGCTGACGCAGATCGTCGATGAGCATAACGCAAACCAGAAATGGTATACGGATAACGCCGACGTTATCAATGCCGCTGGCGACAAGGCCAGGGAAGCTGCTGCCAGTGCCGCGGCCGCTGCGGAAAGCGCCAATACAGCGTCTACCAAAGCCACCGAAGCAAGCCAGAGTGCTGCCGCAGCTGCTGCATCAGAAAACGCTGCCGGTGCAAGCGCTTCCGCTGCCAAAACGTCTGAAACCAATGCTGAGAGCTTCAAGGTAGAAGCTGCTGCGTCTGCCGCGACAGCGTCTACCAAAGCGACTGAAGCGGGAGAATCAGCCACGAGTGCCGCGGCATCCAAAGATGCGGCGAAAGCATCTGAAACTCAGGCTGCGACCAGCGCGTCCGAAGCCTCTGCTTCAGCGTCTGCTGCGTCTGACTCTGCTGCTGCTGCCAAAACCTCTGAAACCAATGCCTCTGCCTCAGAGCAGGCCGCCGCTGGCAGTGCAGCTGATGCGCTGGCCTCAAAAAATGCGGCTAAGGAATCAGAAACCCATGCTGCTTCGAGCGCCGGTGAGTCGGCGGCAAGTGCTGCGGCTGCCAAAACGTCAGAAACCAACGCCGACGCATCACAGAAGGCTGCTGCTGCCAGCGAGTCAGCTGCCGCATCCAGCGCGAACGCCGCTTCCGAAAGCGCCACCGCTGCAGGTGAGTCTGCTGACGCCGCTTTAGCGAGTAAAAATGCTGCTGCGTCCAGCGAACAGAAGGCAAAAACTTCGGAGACCAATGCAAAGGCGTCCGAGACAGCTGCATCGGAGAGCGCAACGGCTGCCGAAGCATCAAAAGCGGCTGCCCAGAACTCAGAAGCCCACGCAGTGGAAAGTGCCGCTGCCGCAGCTGGCAGTGCTGATGCTGCGAGCAAATCCGCTACCGCGGCTGCCGATTCGGCCACAACTGCAACAGAGAAGGCCAACGTTGCCAGTGAACAGGCGACAGCTTCTGAGGCATCTGCCGCAGCCGCCAAAACCTCTGAAACCAACGCGAAGTCTGCTGAGACCGCCGCTGAAGGATCTGCAACAGCTGCTGCCAAATCCGCAGGTGAGGCTGCTGCTTCCGCAACGACTGCGACCGAAGCGATGGCAGTGGCTGAAGCTAAAGCCAAAGAAGCCTCTGACTCTGCTGCTCTGGCATCCACGAAAGCAACTGAGGCGACCGATGCGGCTGCCGGGGCGAAAACTTCTGAACTGAATGCCAAAGAATCAGAAACGAAGGCTTATGAGTACGCCCAGAACGCCCAGGCCAGTGTTGCCAGTGTGAAATGGAAAGGGACTTCGGCTGAAATGGACATGGCTACCGATGCGCCGAAGTGGGTGAAAGTGTCCACGGCACGTATGCCACAGTCGACCAGCACCGTATACATCGAAGTGATCGGCGGGGCAGGGTACGAAGCCGGGCAGCCAGGGCTTGCTGCAATGGCCGATATTGTGCTGCGAACTGCTGCAGGCGATCCGAAATCGTTGAATGCGGTCGCTTATCGCACTATGGATTCGGCTGTGTTGACTGTAGCTACCGTTAACACGACTGACGATAATTACGACATTTACCTCAAAGCCGGTGCTGGCTCTCAGAAGCTGGTCGTCAACCTGCAATCTGCCGGTGCTGTGGTCGAAACTCTGGAAGTACTTGAGGTTGTGGATACGCTGCCTGAAGACGCTGTAGAAGGGACTGTCTACCATCGCGTCATTTCTGATCAGGATGGCTCTATTACCGGTTCGCTGGTGGGTAATGCCAGCACTGCGACTGTACTTCAGACTGCACGCCAGATCGGTGGAGTGAGATTTGACGGTTCGGCTGATATCAACCTACCTGGTGTGAATATTCAGGGTGATCAGAACACCACTGGTAATGCCGCTACTGCAACCAAACTGCAAACACCGCGGACAATCAACAGCGTAATGTTCGATGGCTCTGCCAACATTACTATCCCGACGTTGGTTTCCCGCGGGCGAGTTAATGCGCTGGCTTCGAACACTCAAGGTGCCATGCCTGGCATTCAGATGTATGAAGCCTATAACAATAGCTATCCAACGGCTTACGGCAACGTTATTCACTTGAAAGGTGCTTATGCGTCTGGTGAGGGCGAACTTTTAGTTGGTTGGAGTGGAACAAGCGGCGCTCATGCCCCGGTATATGTGCGATCTCGACGTGATGCCGGTGACGCAAACTGGTCTGATTGGGCACAGGTTTACACCACAGCACACAAACCCACAGCGAAAGACGTTGGGGCCGCGCAAGCATTTAGCGCGTCGTACAGCACAGGGGCTGGTAATTGGACTACCGCTGAATTTATCGCATGGCTGAAGGAGCGTGGTGCTTTCGAAGTGCCGTACTGGATGATGAAGGGTTCCTGGTCATATGCCGACAATAAAATTATCACTGATACAGGTGTCGGCAATATCTGTCTTGCTGGTGCAGTTATCGAGGTTTTAGGTACCGAAGGCGCAATGACCATCCGAGTAACTACGCCTACAACGACGACCGGTGGTGGGATTGCCTGTGCTCAGTTCACCTATATTAATCACGGTAGCGCGTATGCCCCTGCCTGGCGCAGAGATTACAACACTGCTCTCAAACCTACTGCGGCTGATGTCGGTGCATTGCCGATTTCTGGCGGTTCACTCTCTGGCGGAATCACTGCATCCGGGGAACTCCAGGTCACTTCGGCAAAAACAGATGGAGGCCAATTCAGGGCTGTAAGTGGAAACTACGGTTTCTTTATCCGTAACGACGGTGCAAATACCTATTTTCTTCTTACCAATTCTGGCAGTGCATATGGCGGTTGGAATGGCTTACGTCCTTTAACCATCAACAATGCCACTGGCCGTGCTTCAATATCAAACGGAATTGATATCGGTGGTGGGGCAACCATCAACGGAAGTGTGGGGTTGGGGGTTGCAAACGGGTTAGGCGGTAATTCAATCGTTCTTGGCGATAATGATACCGGCTTTAAACAGAACGGAGATGGCATTCTGGATGTTTACGCCAATAGCGCCCATGTTTTTAGGTTCGTTAATAGCACGCTGCAAAGCCTTAAGCCGTTGAGTGTAACGGGTGACATCACGTCAAGTGCGTGGGTTTACGCCAACCGTTTTTCCATCAACAGCAGTTCTGGCGCGTGGATAGATATGCGTAACCAGAACGTCATCTTCGGGAGGAACGCTGTAAGTACAAGCTCTGCACAAGCGTTGTTGAGACAAGACCACGCGGATCGCAAATTCTTCTTGGGTGGCTTGGGAAACAGTCAGTTTGGTTTTTACATGATCAACAACTCACGTACCGCAAACGGCACGGATGCGAACGCATACCTCCAGAATGATGGTACTTGGGTTTGTGGCGGTAATGGCAGCTTTAATGACGTTTATATCCGCTCTGACCGTCGTAGCAAACGCAATATTCGCAAGATTGAACGAGCGCTCGACAAGCTGGATCGGATCGAAGGTGTTCTGTACGAGATTCAGGTCTGTGACCGGTATGAGCAGTCTGGCGGCCTCATCGCTCAGGACGTCCAGAATGTTCAGCCTGAACTGGTAACGGTTGATCATAACGATCAGTCCGGAGAGCCTCGTCTGCGTCTGAACTATAACGGCGTTATCGGTATGCTGGTTGAGGCCGTCAAGGAGCTGCGCAAGGAAGTGCGTGAACTGAAGGCGAGAATGTAATCAAGGCGATTGGTGGGGCTTCCCCACCAATCATCTATTTTCACATCGAATAAGGAGATTAGGTGTGCCAATTGTCGGTGTTCCCGGTTGGATTGGATCTTCGGCTGTTAGTGTTACCGGCCAGAGATGGATGAGCGCGGCTCGAACTGCGGTGCAATTGTCTGCTGCTGGGAATATGTCTCAGTTAGCAGGTCGTTCTACGGAAATTCATTACAGCATCGGTGCGAATCATAACTACAACAAAGACACACTGATCAACTATTTAAAATCACAGGGGGCGACACCAGTCGTTGTTACCATTACAGGGGATCTGGTGTCGTACAGTAGCGGCGTGCCATGTTTAGATTTCCCAAGTTCGCTTACCAACTCTTATATCAGCCTGGTAATCAACGCAGGTGTAACTGTCTATGGCCGTGGCGGTAATGGTGGCGTTAAAGGTGGCGGTGCTGCCGGTGGCACTGCTATTAACAACGGAATTGGGACCCGTTTAAGAATAACCAATAACGGCGCTATTGCCGGTGGTGGCGGTGGCGGTGGCGGTAACTCAGCCGATGGTGGTATGGGTGGGGGCGGTCGCCCGTTTGGTGTTGCAAACACTACAAGGCCACCAGCTTCAAATTCGCGTGCGGCAACTTCTGGCACTCTAACCGCTGCCGGGATTGGCGCTCAATATTTGATCGGCTCTACTGCTGTCCAATACACATGCGGTAGTGGAGGTAATGTGGGGGCTGCTGGTGCCGCTGCCACTGGACGATTGGGGACAATGTACGGAGGTGGCGCGGCGGGTAAGGCTGTCACGGGGAACGTGCCTACATGGACTAAAGTCGGTGCAATTTATGGTGCTCGTGTGTAAGTACTTACCTACCATGTAAGGGTGATTTGTGGTATAAAACAGCCATCCCGATTTGACGATTCATGGAGGAAATAATGTCGAACGAGATGGCAGGCGTAACGCCAGAGCAGGTAGAGCGCATTGCCGCTATCGTTGCGCGTGAAGTTGTCGGCAAATTAGGTAAGGAGTTACGTGAGGAAATTGGCCAGGAGGTCAACGACCAGCTCAAAACCTACTTTGGCGATATGACGCCTTCGCAACACAGCATTCAGCACTCCAACCTGGACAAACTACTTAATCGACTAGACGCCATCTCCAGCGGGTTCTTTGGCGGCATTATCTCAAAGATAACGTCGTTCCTGATTACCGCGCTGCTGCTGGGTCTGGCCGCTTATGGCGTGAAGAATGGACTGCAATAACAGGAGATCAAGGATGAAAACTCCGAGAGGCATTCGTAATAACAACCCTGGCAACCTCGACAAAGGTTCGCCGTGGCAGGGGTTAATTGACAACCCTGCCGAACCGCGTTTCTGCACGTTCAAAGATCCCGTATGGGGCATTCGAGCGCTGGCAGTAACGCTCATTACCTACCACGACAAGCGCCGCGCGAAGGATGGCTCCAGCATCGATACGATCCGCGAAGTCATCGAACGCTGGGCGCCTCCGCATGAAAACAACACCGTAGCTTACGTGAACGAGGTATCTAAAGCCGTTGGCGTGACCCCGGACATGATTATCGATCTGCACGACTACGACACTCTGCGTCCGCTGGTGGAGGCGATTATCCGTCATGAAAATGGCCGTGGCCCGCTCAAAACGCCGAACACCTGGTATGCGGCAGAAGTTATTGAGGAAGGTCTACGTCGCGCTGGTGTCGTTAAGCCGGTGAAAACCGTGAAGGCTGTTCCTGTAACCAAAGAAACTGCCGGTGCGACCGTTACGGCGGGAATTGGTCTGGCACAGCTGGCCGACGTCATGCCACAGGTCTCTGCGGCAATGGACAAGGCGCAGGGACACATCACCAGTGGTGATACGGTTCGGATCATCTTCGGTATCGCGACCATTGTGGTGGCTGGCTTTATCGCCTGGTCACAGGTGCGAAAACACCAGAACGGGATGGTCTGATATGACCGGCAGCCTATTTTCAAAGCTGAAGTTTGCTCTGATGACTCTGGCTGCCGTTCTTTTCGTGCTTGTCGGTGCTTATACGATGGGAGGTCGTGCGGCCCGGCAAGCAATCGAAGAGAAGGCCAGACAGGAGGACAGGAAAAGGCTTCAAAGCACAGTGGACGTCAAAAATGAGACACTTAATGAAGTGCGGCGGAAAGATGCTTCTGCTGTTCATCGCGAGCTGCATGATAAGTGGCTGCGTGATTAAGACACAGACTTCCGGCGTGCTGTTCTGCGATGCAGCAAACCCTATTTATGTCAGTAACGACGACTTTATGACCGAAGAGACGGAACGTGAGATCCTCTTCCATAACACGATGGGAGAGCGATTGTGTAACTGGCAGGACAGACAAGCCTTGAATTAAAAAAGCCCCTCGATTGAGGGGCTTCGTTTACTCTGTTTCAAACAGCTCTTCAATGCTTTTCGTGGGGTAGAAAAGCGAGTTCGCATTCGCCCCCGTCAAAGGGATGAATCCAAACTTCTGATAGAACTGCATTGCGCTTTGGTTTAGTGCATCCACAAACAAAGCGTATATGCCTACTGCGCGAGAAGCCTGATAAACAACCTTCAACGCGTGCGTTACGAGAACCTCACCGTAGCCTTGTTTCTGTAGGCTGATATCTATTGCCAGGCGGCCAAGCGTAACGCTGGGTGCATCTGCGTAGGGGATTTTCCGCTTCTGGGTGTTCGATGGTAGCGTCTGTCTTGCAAAACAGCTCCCGGATAGCGTGTAAAAACCCTTAACTTTCGGCACCGGATCTTTGGTAAGAAGCAGGTAGCCGCGTAATATACGCCCGTTGTGTTGCTGTACTAGGCGGTTTTGCAGGAAATCATTCAGAGATGGTTCGCCGCAGTCGAAGCCAGAAAAATCGTATACGGCTTGTGCTGAAAACATCTCTATGGTCAGGTCGGCCACGTCTTACTCCATGCTTTGTAGACGTTTGGCAGCTCGTTTCAGCCTATCGTTCGGTGCAGGCGGGTTACTGATGGCATCCATTACCAGATTCCAGGACTCTTCACTGAGAATCAAGCGGCGATGTTGCTCTATCACTTCCGCAGCACGTTCAGAGGCGCTGGCAACCATAAACTGAGTAATAGTCTGGTTGGTCATTGCCGCAGCTTCTTCGATCATGCTCTTGTCGTCGTCAGTTAATCTTAGATCGATGCGCTGTTTTTTCAGTGCTGACATGCTTTACTCCTGGCCTCACTTCCCAAGCTGTGAGGCACTTCTTTGTCTAGATATAATTAAATGATATAAGTGTCAGATATATAAGCTATTTCAGTATCAACTCAATAATTTAATGTCAGTATATAAGCGATTAGTAACAGTAATTTAAACGGTATTTATTCAGTAAGATCAGTATTTATATAGTCATTTCAAGCATCAATAATATTATCGGTCAAACCCGTCATATGTACGGCGTCTTTCCGTACATTCACTATAAGGCTGATTGGCCAAACATTCAACTGTTAGTTTGCTCTGTGAGCTAACACCCTGCATTGCCTATCATTTCACCTTTACACCGTAGCCGTAGGCATTTAGGCTATATCGCATATAAGAAAACAAGTTGTTTCATACGACAATAATTCACGCAAAGGGAACTCACCAATGACCAGGATCATTGTGGTTGGCGGCACAAAAGGCGGCCCAGGCAAATCTACCGTTGCCCAGCAAATTGCGGTATGCCTCAAAGTTAAAAAGAAAAAGAAGACTCACGTCACCGACATTGATATTCAGCGCACCACAACGAGCTGGTGCGAAGACCGTCGCCAGAACGAAGATCTTGAGCTAATCCCGTTCGCATACGTTCAGGACGACATCGTCAAACACATCAAATCGCTGAAGGGACGCTACGATTACGTCGTCATTGATGCGGGTGGTTTTGACTCCGAAATTCAGCGACAAGCGATGCTGCTGGCAGACTTCATCATTATCCCGCTTCGCCCTAAGCGTCGTGATTTGAAATCCCTGCGTGATATCGACCCGATTATCGACAACGTTCGCAACGTGAACGAGACTGTGAAGATCCGCGCGGTAGTGAACCAGTGTCCGTCACTGCCTTCCCAGGCGTCACGTATTCTGGCGGCGAAAGAAATTGTCGAGACATTCGGCATCGAGGCTGCGCCGGTTAACCTGTACAACCGTAACGTTTATGACGATGCGGAAGAGGCAGGTCGTTCTATCTTTGAAATGACTGGCGCCGAACGCGATAAGAAGGCAGAAGCCGAGTTTGAAGAGTTTGTAGATTACATCATGAGTCTGGAGGAAGAATAATGTCCATGAGAATGGGAGACCTTGCAAAGCGCAAAGATCCGGAAGAACCGGTAAAAAGCAGCACCCCAATGCGCCAGCCAGTCAGACCGCAGGGGCGTCCGACTCGTGGGAAAGAGAAGATTAAGAGCCGCACAATGTCGCTGGAAGACGAGTACTTCGATCTGCTGGAGATGATGAAGTTCATCCCTCGTTTCGAGAAGTTCACCCGTTCTGACGTGATTCGCGCAGCCATTTTCCATCTGGCAGAGAAGTCGCCGCAGGAAATCGAAGACATCGTGAAACTGAACGAGGCGATCACCGCTGCCGACGTCACGATGCGCACCGATGAAATCAAGCGTGAGCTGATGAAGAAAGGTTAAGTAAAAGGCGCTGAGAGGCGCCTTTTACATTTGTCAAATAGAGCATAAATGATGATAAATTTGGATGAAGTCTTAAACACTTTTTTCAATTCAGACAATAAGGTTGCTGTAATAAAAGGTGATTGGGGGATAGGGAAAACACATTTTTGGAATGGGTACTATCACAAAAATGTTAATTCGCTAAATAAAAGTGCTTACTCATATATTTCTCTTTTTGGAAAAAACTCAATAAATGAAATTAAGAAAGAAATATTTCATTTGGCGACTCCAATAAATGAAAAAAAGTATAGGCAGACACTTGTTGAACAAGATAAAATAGTGAATGGGAAATTCCTTTCCAAAATTTGTTATTGTTTAAAATATAATAGATTATCTAAGTTCATTATAAAATATTTCGACAATACGTCTATAGGTTTTAGAGCGGGAAATTTTGTTTCGGCTGTTGAATATTCGTTTGTAAAGGATTATGTAATTTGTTTTGACGATTTAGAAAGAAAAGGTAACTCTTTAGAGATAAAGGATATCATGGGGTTGATTGATGAGTTAGCCCGAAAGAAAAACTGTAAAATAATACTGGTTTATAATGAAAACAATCTCAAGGGGACAAAAGAGGAAAAACAATTCTCAGAGTACAGAGAGAAAATTGTAGATCTAGATATTATGTTTTCCCCAATGGCCATTGATAACCTGGATAAAGTTTTTTTTAAAAATGATAAAAACTATAAATAT
This sequence comes from Citrobacter sp. RHBSTW-00524, assembly GCF_013747755.1. NCBI lineage: Bacteria > Pseudomonadati > Pseudomonadota > Gammaproteobacteria > Enterobacterales > Enterobacteriaceae > Citrobacter > Citrobacter sp. RHBSTW-00524. The sequence continues at coordinate 35,693 of NZ_CP056422.1, read as the reverse complement.
TTAAAAGAAATTGTATTGCATTTGGATATTAAAAACATTCGGATATTAATTAAAATTAAAAATATGCTTGCAGAATATGAAAAAGACCTTTGCGAAGCACATGAACAGGTTAGAGCTGACTTTGTCAATAGAGTAGCTTTATTTTCATTTGTCTACTATTCTGGGGTTCATGACGTCGATTACGAAGAGTTCAAAACTCTCATTAATACAAATGCATACTACATTCCAGACGATGAAGTAGATAACAAAACACCTGTGCATCTATTTGTAGGTAATGTCGAAGATGTTTTTAATAGATGCGATGGTGTGTTTGATGATGATATTGACTTTCATCTAAAACATGGTTATAAAATCGCTGCAAGTAATCTTGGTGAAGTAATCCAAAAGAAGAATAAAGATTATACTAATATCACATTGAATAATAAAGTTAATGATGTTTGGGCTATTTATACTGGGTCCTTTGCAAAGAATGATTTTGTTTTTATTTCTGAAATTAAAAAGCTATTTGAAGAAAATCTTTGTGATCTTCCATTGGGTAGGGTATCCAGTTTAATGGAAATGTTGGAATCTCTAGGGGAAGATTGTGACGACTACATTACGAAATATACTGATGCATTTTTCGAAAGATGTGATATAAATTTAGCGTATTCAGATTTAATAGATGCACATATAAATTTTGAAAAATTGTCAAGTGTCATTAAAAATCGAATCGTTGCACTTAAATATGAAGGGATTTCTTTAGAAGATATACTAATTAAGCTAAGTGCAGGCAATTCTTATAACCCAAGAGATGTTGATGCTTTGAATAATTTTAGTGAGGATGACTATTTCAATTGGATGACAACATGTGAACGAGATGTGATGAATCTAGTCAAAAATGGTCTGTTAAAATTTGACAACTTAACTAATCCCACCAGTGAGCAAGAGCAGATAACCAGAAAGGCCAAAGATGCACTTGTAAGGATTTCTAAATTGTCTTCTTTAAATGAATTTAGGGTAAGGTATATTATTAAAACAATTTAAAAATTATACTTCTGTGAACCTGTTTTCGTATATAAATACTAAGTTACTTATTATTATTTATACGGGAGCAGGTCTTTTTCTATGCCAACTTCCCAGACACATTCCCTTCCGTTTCCACTTCCAAAAACAGTCTCCAGTCGCTATGATTCGCTCATTATGATAAGTAAGTAACTACCTATCGAGCAAAGCACATGAGCCAGATCTTCTTTAACACTATTAACAACGACCAGTACGACTTCATGACCGAGTGGGACACCACAGTCATGGACAAGTGGGTGGCCGAGAATATTGGGCTGTCACGCTGTAAGGATGAGGCAGAGCTGTTCGAGACAAAGTGGTTCGATTACCGCGACATGCACCCGCTTATGGCCACATGCCTCTTCACTGAGGCATACAAGCGCCAGTACTCATACATCATGCTGTCGCATGGCCGCGAGCACTATGAGACGGCCCAATTCACTACCGGTTTGAAACGTGTGCCGTATCAGGAGCTGTCGACGGCCAACAAAACGTCTCTCTGGAAAGCACGCCAGTTTGCCGACCAGTACTGCTGCTCTTATGACTACTTTATTTCTACCGTTCTTTCCGCAGCTGCACGCCGTCTGTGGGACAAATTACCTCGCCCCCAGCATCTCTGGCAGCCCGAGCTGATCGAGATTTTCGAAGAGAAGTTAGCCAAACGCGCTGTAACCCGTCTGGATGACTCTCTGGTGAGTTTTAAGCATCTGGGAGACATGCAGGACGACCCGATTCAAGAACGCTATTTTGAGTGGGTTCTGGAGCGTCTGCGTGGCATTACCCGAGACAAACGCGTCCGCATCATCTTCTCCGCTGTCTGGTTGATGGAAATCGTGCCTGAGCGTGTGATTTACGCGCACTTCCCGGAAGAACTGGAAGAAGCACGGCGATTCTGTTGATCCCCTATTTGGCTTTTTTAGTATTAGAAAACAAATTGTTTAAGCACCAAAGGAAAGCACATGACCGAACTTTGCCACACAGGACGAGGGTTGTCTGAAGAGTTCGACGACGATTTCCAGAATCGACTCGCAGCCTACTTCTGTCGCGACCATGAATTTCTCACTCGCGCCGGTGATCTGGTTGCGCCAAACCAGTTCTCCAATGCGGCCAACGCCATTCTGGTGAACATGGTGTCGGGCTACTACAGAATGTATAAGAGCGCACCATCATCGTCGGCCATCCTCGACATGCTCAAACGCGCCAAACGCGATAAGACGATCCGCGAAGAGCTGTTCCCCGACGTCGTTGAGGCGTTTAAGCGGATTCTCGCGGAGAAGCTGTCAGATACGGCGTACATGGTCGACCAGGTCGCGACGTTTGCCAAAAGCGTAGCGTTCGACGACGCGCTGATTAAAGCGGCTGAGATGAAAGAGAAGGGCGATTTCCAGGGCGCAATGGCAATCATGGCCAAAGTCCAGCAAATCGGCTCTAACGAAGCGACCGGCATTTACGATTACTTCTCTGAATCAGCAGAGCGTTACAAGGCGCGTGAGTATGAAGCATCCGACGATTACGTGCCAAACAGCATCACGACGGGTCTACCGCTGCTCGACAAGCTGCTTTACCAGAAAGGCTGGGCAAAGCGTGAAATGGTGCTGTTCATGGGCTTCGCGAAGTCTGGTAAATCGACAGCGATGGGTGAGTTCTCCATCAACGCCACGCTTGCCGGTTACAACGTCCTGTATCTGTCGCTGGAAGTTCACACCTCCATTCTGTCAGATCGCTTTGACGCCCGTCTGTCTGAGACCGAAATGTCCAAGCTGGTGGAGCGCCGCGACGACGTCCATCGCAAACTGGCAGAGCTGGGCGCGACGAAAGGCGTGGGGAGCTTGTGGATTGTTGAACGACCGTCCGGAAGCATGTCGCCTGCAGATCTGGATCGTATGTTGGGCAGCATGAAAGCCAATGGCATGATCCTCGACATGGTCGTGGTCGACTACGCCGACCTGATGCGTGCCAGCTACGACCTCCGCGACGACCGCGCCAACATTCGCAGCATCTACACTGACCTGCGTGCGCTGTACGACAAACACAACGTTGCCGGCATCACTGCATCGCAGACTAACAGGGAAGGTGGTGCTTCAGAGGTGGCCACAATGATGCACGCAGCGGACAACATCGAGAAGGTGCGTATCGCTGACCTCGTTATCACGATCAACAAAACGGAAGAGGAAGAAGCGAAAGGCGAAGCGCGTCTGTACTTCGCTGGTTCACGTAACCAGAAAGGCGGCGTAAGCATCCGCGTTAAGCAGAACCTCGAACAAATGCGATTCATCGAACGCATTATGGACGTCCTCTAAAAAAAAAGAAGGCGTGGAGAAACGCTCTCCACGCCGGTCTCCATAAGAGAACAAATTTTCTCTTTTGCCAAAGCCACAAAAGAAAAAACACATGAGCCTTTATGGTATTCAAATACCGAGGCTTATCGAGATATTACCTGCAAAAAGTAGGGTTAAGAACGTGAGCGACTTGAAAGAATTACTGACCGAGCTGGATTTTGAACAATGGCTCGATATGGAAGGAATCATCTACCGTCGTGGTGGCGTCAGTACTCGTGGACGTGAGGTGAATATCAAGGAGTGTCCGGTATGCGGCAGCTCAAACTGGAAGGTTTATTTCAACCTGACCAATGGCGTCGGCAAATGCTTTGCTGGTGATCATCCCGAAGAGATTCAGTTCAACAAGCTGGTCTTCCTCAAGCACTACAGCGGCAAATCCCGTCGCGATTTTGAAGAGTACGTCCAGAACGCGCTGATCTCACAAGGATGGGCGCCGAAGAAGGAAGAGGTCGTGCTGGCCAGCAAGGTTGAACTCGAAGGGCCAGTAGCTCTCCCGCGACATTACGAACTCCCCATTGACGGTCGTCTTCCTGATTATCTGGTGGAGCGCCATATCTCCCCGGATCTGGCCAAATACTTTGATCTGCGTTACTGCGTCGAAGGCAAGCACGCATACGTCGATCCGTACACAGACCAGGTCAAAGGGCAGGTGTTTGATATGCGCATCCTGATACCGGTTTACGATCTGGATGGCGTGATGAAGACCTTCCAAGGGCGTGACATTACCGGTGCAGCAGAACGCCGTTACCTCTTTCCGATGCAGCTGCCGGCGTCGGGTAAGTTTCTCTACAACGGCCACAATGCAGTCGGAAAACAAACGGTCGTTGTGTGTGAAGGGGCATTTGACGTAATGGGCGTGAAGCGAGCCATCTTCGACGAAGAGACGCTGCGGGATTATGTAGAGCCAATTGGCACGTTCGGGATGCACTTGTCCGGAAATATGAATGAGGACGCTGAAGATCAGTTAGGCGCGTTCCTGACGCTCAAGGCGCGTGGATTACGCAACGTCATCATGATGTGGGACAGCGAAAAGCAAGCGATCCGCAACACCATGTCAGCGGCCAAACGTCTCACCAGCATCGGACTGAATGTCAAAGTGGCCTGTCTGGGCGAAGAAGGTCTCGACCCCGGCGACGCGACGCCAGAGCAGATACTAAAAGCCTATTATCGTGCCAAGCCGTACTCCAGACAGTTGGAGCTACAAAGCAAGGTACGGGGAATTAAGGCTTTAATTTAGTTCCTATAGATGGAGATAGTCGGTCTAAAACAAACGCAGCTACCTTATTTAGTGCGTTATTTAGCTTACTTGCATCGAATGACGAATCGTCGTCTCCAGGTGAAAAATGCTCGCGGTCGACTGTCTCCCTGAATGCACTTTCATAAAAGCGATTAGTGCTGTTATCTAAATGTGTGAGGACGCTAATATCGCCATAATTTATCCACTCGCCAAGACCGTTCAACCCGCTACCTGTTTTGACGGAAATGAAGAGCGTTGCTAGCTTGTAGGCAATACAGTCTTCACTTTTCTCTATGCAAACTTTAACTCCAGCAGCCCGAAGCTGACGATAGATAATGTTTGGATATGAGCCTCGGTAAATCTTGTCGCTGTCAATAATAATGACGTCATATTCTTCTTTCGATTCAATGGACAATGCCGTAGGTTGTAGATCGTCACTATGGAAAATGAATCCCAAAAGACGCTCTAAATCGCTTGTTAGTTTGTAGCCCGGATTGGCCTTGATCTCACCTGTTCTATCCTCGTAAACAAGTCCTGAAGAAATGAGCTTATTGAGTGAGCGCAGAGACAGTGCTTTTTTTTGTGATGTGATGCTGGCTTGAGCTGATGCTGATGTTTTAAAACCTTTGATGGAAGCATTCGTTGCAATGTAGAGCTTGCGGGCATAATCGATATCAGAGCAGGTTAATTCACTTAATATATGAATAAAAAGTAGTCGTTCATCGTCGTTAAGGCTGCTGCGGGCTAGGCTTACCGTCAAGCGGATGTAGTATTCTGTTTTCTTGTCTTCATCATCAAGCACGAGCTTTTTGACTAACGCCGAAAAGTGTTCTCTTGAGATATCGACCTCATCGTCGCAAATTTCACCAATGCCCATAATGTAACGGTTGAATCGATCACGACAAGTCGTAGCATTTATCTCTGAGAACAACGTGAACATTTTTTCCGCTGCCTCAATATGAGGCCCAACAAGCGGTATAGATTTGGCAAATGCCAAACCGGTTTCTTTCAATACCTTCCTGTGTTGCATCACGTTTTTGGACAACGTTGTCATAGACCTAAGCCTTGTGTGTTTAACGTATTAGTTAAGTGAAATCATATAGAAGTGACGTGACTGCTACAACTGGGCAGGATTAAGAGCATCTTTTATAAACGAAACAAAATGCCTATATTGTTAAGTAGATACATACTTATTTTTTTGTAAGAATATGCGCGACGAAGGAATTGAGGAACCTTTATGAAAGCAGATATTCAGAAGTCCGTTACCGTAATTATCGACAAATCAGGCGTAGAAATTGATACAGAAGAGCGCCAGAAGATTATCGATGAGGCGATCCAAACTGCGCTGGAGCACATCGCCACGTCTGTGGGCACCGCACCTCTTGGGGAAGGCTCGAAATACATGCGGGTATGGGTTCGTTTTGGAGAGTCCCCGGAGCTGCCTGGTGTTAAACAGAAACGCGCGGCACTCGTGGCGTTCACTCGCAAAATGAAGGACGCAACGGTCGAAGTACGTGCCGGTGCATGGTACGACGGCCGCGTTGTCTACACCAATCAGGCGGTGTGTGATGAAGGTGAACGATTTGAGGAAATTGTCGACGCAACTCTTCGCGCGATCAAAGGCAGGGCTGGTGTAGAGGATGATCCGTCTATCGCGGCGTTCCTGAGCATTGTCGAACTGCCTGAAGTTACCGAACGCGTAACAGATCTGACAACCCCACCTGGTTTGCTGGAATTGGTGGTCAGTGGCGATACCAAAAAGGCCGTTGAGCGCATTCGTGAGGTGGAATACGGCATCATCTGCGATATGTGCCGTAGCGACTTAGACCTGGTGCGTATCATTGTCGACGCGGGTCAGGCATGTGACGGTGTACTCGCCAGTTTTGCAGGGCAGGTGGCACGCCTGGCCAACGAGCTGCCGATGATTAAACAGGAGGCAAAATCATACGCCGTCCACCATGCCAACGATTTACTGGAGCCATACCGGTTCGAAGCCGCTCAGGACAAAATGACTGGCTGGGCGACCTGGTAAGCCTTGATAAACCATTTAGCCCCCTGGTGGGGCTTTTTTAAACTGCGCTCAATAAGTAAGTACACGACTACGGTTATAAGCATGTCCACAAGAACAGATTTGTCGAAAATCCCGTCTATCTCCGGAAACAACGGTTATTCGCTGCGCTGTCCGGAAGTGAAGATCAACGGCCATGAGGCTCATTGCAGCTATACAGTCTGCCAGCACACCATCCTCGCCTACAAAGAGAAGCGTCTCCCGGCTACATCGTTCCAGTCCTGCGCTGCGGCCATTGCTGCCGGCAAATGCCAGGCGCTGAAGATGATGGTCGAAGAGATCCGCAAAGGCGAACAGCTCTACTTCATCGATATGACTGCGCTTATCAAAGAAGTGGAAGAGCAAAACGACCATGCCAGAACGCTCACCCGGAAGCGCAACACCATGACGATTAACAGTCTGGTTAAACGCACGAAGAAAACAGAACCAGCCAAACCCAAAACCACGTCCACCGATTCACTGGCGCCCGTCACTGACGTGTACGCGGCACTCATTGAAGAAGCAACCAAAGAAAACACATGAAAACTCCCGAGCGACCGATGGAGGTTAAACACTAATGGAAAAACTGATCGCCCTAAAGCACAAGCTGGATGCCATAAAAACGATGGGAACAAACGCCAAGAAAGAGGCGCTGGCCAATCTTGATGGATTTGAGCAGAGCATGGTCTCGCTAATGCTCAACCCATTCATTCGATTCGGTGTGAAGAAGTACAAAGTGGCCGAGCCACTCGATACGTCCGTACCCAGCGACCAGAAGGTAGTAGAGCTGCTGGAGAAGCTGGCGGCGCGCGAACTGACCGGGAACGCGGCCGTTACTGCTGTCGAATCACTCGTTGCCTCAATGTGCGCTGACGGGCAGGACGTGTTTCGTCGCTTCCTGCTGAAAGATCCGAAAGCCGGTGTCGGTATCAGTCTGTGCAACAAGGTGTTCGAAAACCCAATTCCGAAGTTTGAGGTACAGCTGGCGTCTCCGTACAAGGAGAAAGGCGACAAATACCCATTTAAACCAAATCCAAAGGCCAAGTGGCCAATGATCGGCAGCCTCAAACTCGATGGTCTCCGGGTTATCTGCGAAGTCATCGTTGACGAGGAAGAGGTGAACTTCCTGACGCGTACCGGCAATCCGATTACGTCACTCGATCACCTTAAACCGGCCATGCTGGAGCGAGGCAGACTCTCCGGTTTCAAGCACATCTTTTTCGATGGTGAGGGTACTGCAGGTACGTTCAACCAGTCCGTGTCGGCGCTTCGCAAGAAGAACGTGACAGCCATTGGTGCCGTTTACCACATCTTCGATTTCTTCTTACCGGAGTGGCGTGCTCAGGCAAAAAGCAAAGAGTACCTGAAGACCGGCATGAAGCTGAAAGAGCGCCTGGCTATGCTGGTGGCGTTATTCCGCAACACTTGCGGGGAAGATTACGCGCAAGATATCCACCTGCATCCGTTCTACATCATCCATAGCCATGAAGACTTTATCGAACGCTTTATGAAGCGCCTGGACGAGAACGAAGAGGGGGAGATGGGCAAAGATCCGGATTCTGTTTACGAGTTCAAACGCACCCGCAGCTGGTGGAAGCTGAAAGACGAGGATTCCGAAGACGGTGAAATCATCGACTTCGAGCCAGGCGACCCGGACTCTGGCTTTGCGCATACGCTGGGCAAGATAGTGATTCGTCTGGAGAACGGCGTCATCGTTCGTGCCAGCGGTATCAAGCATAAGTACCTGGACGAGATCTGGAACAATCAGGAGAAGTATCGTGGACGCATCGTTGAGGTTCACTGCCATGAGAAAACGCCAGACGGTAGCTTACGCCACCCACGTCTGAAGTGGCCGAAATGTCTGCGAGATACCGAAGACCGTATTGGAGATAAAGACTGATGCTCGGCTGGATGATTGTAATTTTGGTCGTCGGCATTGTTATCGGCAGTCTGGTTACGTCCAGCTGCATCAACGATTACGTAAAAGCCGGTGTCATGCAGAGACGTGGCCGCATTTACCGCATTGTAGATATCACGTACACACTGAAGGATATTAAGGATGATCATGCTAAGTAAACGGGAGAAAGAAACTCTGCGTGAAATCAGCCAGTGGAAGGAGTTCTACGCTAACTGGAAGCCAAAGACCCGCGCCAAACTGGAACGCATGAATCTTGTCGCTAACGTTTCGCCAAAGGGATGTGTGGAGAACTATCAACTCACTGAAAAAGGACACTCACTGTTGCAGCAATTGACTGAGGCGGGGGCGTTCTAATGATTCCATACATCCTATTATCTTTTGCTGGGGGCGTGGCCCTCGGCTTCAGTATCTGTCGCGACCTGGTCAGGCAGGAACTGAAAACCAAAACGCTTCGCATCGGTAAGCGTCTGTATCGGGTTGTTCACGAGACGGGAGTGCGGAAATGAGCAATTTGACCTCTTTCGACTGGTGGCTGGCAACCTACCTTGTGGCGGCCGGCTTCGGATATGCCTTTTACACTGGTCAGTTAATCGTAAAGCTACTGCTGATCAGATTTGCCAGCCATAAACGCATAGATGACGGTCTGTGGCGCCTGGGTTCTCTGCTGGAGACTCACTACGGCGAACTGAAGGAGAACGAAACTATCACTATTCAAGCGAAGCGTTTTACGGCCATCATCACTAGAACGCCGGAACAGAAGGTGAGCTTGGTCAAAAAGATAGCAACTGAACGAGTCACAGAAAAATAAGTATTTACTTACTTATCTGTTATGTATAAGATTCATTTGTTTTCGTTGAGACGCGACTGTTTGAACGTTAAATATAACTGCAAACGAAGATACGTACCTGGCAGTAGCCTAAGAAGCCAAACACCAGCGAGGTCAGTTTCCAGCCTCGTCACCGAAATGGGACACACTGAGCGAGTGTGATTGTAGAACGCAGGATAGGGCATGTTGCACCACCCATGCCCTATTCGATGAAGTAACAGGATGGGCGGTTGGTTTCCTCATTCCATTCCATCATCCCGGTTTCAGCCAGCTGACCGTCCATCCTGTTACGTCATTTCCATTACTTATGTCGTTTAATCTTGGGTTAAAAGCGGCGACGTAACCCGGCTGGCTTGGTTAGCCAGCGCACAACGTTGAGGTCACTGTTTTTCTTTTAATCATACAGGTGATTCCACAGAGCTGTAGTGACTGATCAATATGTTGGGTCGAACATAAATCGGTTCAGTGGCCTCAACGTTGTGAAAGCAGGATTCTTTAACCCTCTGGTGAAATCATTGTTGCCTATGTAGCCCCTGGTTCCACAACATGGATGATTCCATACATCCAATAAGATCGAAGAATCTGGCGGCCGTCAACCACCGAGAAGGATTCCAGATCTTTGCTCTATGTGAGCGAGCCACAAGCCTCGTCTGGCACTAACGTAAAGTGCAAGTTGCGGGAAAGTTCCTGGTTGTCCATCAACAAGTACCGCCGCGAAATATGATGGTGTAGCTCAGTGGTAGAGCGGTTGACTGTTAATCAACTGGTCGGTGGTTCGAGTCCACCCACCATCGCCAACACAGCGCTGAACGGTTTGGAGTTCGCCACCACCGTCCGAACGGAAAGACTCCGCAAATGTCGCCAAACCGTTCAGCGCTGTGATAGACACGGCAGACGTTCTTAACCATTGCTTTTTAGCATCGTAGCAACACTTTTTTAGCGCAAACCATAATCCAAAGGGGCTTCGGCCCCTTTTTTCTTTGATAATCACAAACTTTTTTATACGTTGTGGGGCAATTCCTGTCAGTCCTACATGCGCATGTGGGTTGTGCTATGCTATGCAAATTCTAAACAAGCTATTGGAAATGCTACAATCCGAGTTTTCATACAACGAGAGGGAAGTGCAATGGGAAAGTGACTACTACGCAAAAAAAAAAGAACCCCCGAACGGGAGTTCTTTCTGGTTTTTAACGACTGCCATCGTTAAAAACCTCATATCGCGTTACGAGAACGGATACGTCAATACAAGTTCATCTTACAACTAAGATGAATCTACGTCAATTTGGTCTCGTAACGTGCTTCTTAAATCGAAACGAGGAATCTTTCGATGGCTGACATGTTTACTGTGTTTTTACAGGCTCCACTACAGAGCCAGATTCTAACCATTTTGGCCCTTGCTTTATTCGCGAGATGCCAACGAAACAAGTAGTTGTTAGATAGGGGCTTCGGCCCCTTTTTTGTATGAAAAAATCACTTATTGATTTCTTTCATGACCATCTGGGCCTTCCTCTGCTTACTGCGGATTATTGCCTTTGAACGTCTGGTCTTCATTGCGGCGAGGGTTTGTTTAATGGCTTCTTCTGGATTCCAACCATCACCCCAGGTGTCATGCTTGATTTTATATTCTCGGCAGATTTCTTTTATAAGTTTCGCGGTATAAAGCCCTAATTCACCATACAACTGTCGTCTCAATTCGAAGTAGGCTGTCATATAAGGAGGGTCGTCGAACAATGCCTCATCACTGAGTCGTCCTGCTATTTGTATCTTTTTAATTTCAATTTTGTGGAGTTTGTAAATAAAATTGGCATTGAGGTGCTTCGCTTCGCCTTTAACGTTCGACAAATCGAAGGTTGGGGTTTGGACTTGGGCAACTGCATGTCCTACCGGTGGGCATCCATCTGGATAACCATCGTCATAGGCGACATGAGCACAGTCAGCGGTAAATTTATCAAGCACAAAAATTAACTGAACGCTCATGTAGAGCCGTTCCTTATTTGCCTTCTTTGATTCAAAGATGCTCTCTTTTATTCCAACTATAATTGGTGGAGCAATAACGGCTGACGCAGCCCCTATTAAGGCCCATGTTTCCTTTGGCAATCCGCTCAACAAATCCCACATAAACTCTCCAGCGCAGGCACACTAGTCGAAGTTAATCTAATTGCTCACATTTGAAGCGGGCAGCCCCCGAATACAAATCAACTCTTTTCTTGAGAGGTCTGTACATCAGGTTGACCGGTTCATTATTTATCGTCCCAATAATCTGCATACTGTCATCATCACTTCCAGACCAATCCACTGCTGTGCTGATATTTGTAGCCGAGATCCCACGAACAACTAGGCCAATAGGTCTGTACTCTGCGCCTTCAACTGGGATCTGAAGGGGTGAATAAACGACAGATACACCTTCACAATTGAATTTGATAGGGGCTGCGACAACTGGTAGCGAGACAAGAGCACAAGCGGACATTAACGTCGCCAAGATTTTCATGTTGTTAACCGAGCACGTGGTGAATTGAGACATTATCACACTACAAACGATCAAAATCTAAAGCAAAAATGTTCACCCGCAAAAAATAGGTAACTACATACTTACCTTATGCCATTTTTGCAGGTATAGTTCTTTCAGTGACTCACTTGAAAGGACTCAATATGGGAAACAAACGTAAACAGGCGCGTCGCGCAGCTCGTCAGGCTCTGAAGTCAAAACCACGCATACACGGCTACGAAATTGACACAATCATCGTTGACGAGCTGGCTGCCGCCCCTGCTCTGCCACCAAAACCTAAGCGCGACAACTCTCCCATCGAAGCTCGTAACGAGGCCCAGGCCCACTATCTTATCTCCCTCGATACCAAACCTCTGACGTTCGCCACTGGTGAAGCCGGTTGCGGTAAGACCTACCTGGCTGCTGCCGTCGCAGCGCAGCGTCTGCTGGATAAGGAAGTCGGGAAGATCATCGTGACGCGTCCGGTATTGCAAGCAGAAGAAGATCTGGGCTTCCTTCCGGGCGACATGAGCGAGAAGTTCGCTCCGTTCTTCCGTCCCGTCTATGACGTGTTACAGAAGCGTTTGGGTGGCTCGTTCCTTGAATATTGCTTAAAGCCAGAGGTGGCCAAAGTAGAGATTGCTCCCTTCGCTTACATGCGTGGGCGCACGTTCGAGAACGCTGTAGTCATTCTGGATGAGGCGCAAAACGTTACAGCGTCACAAATGAAAATGTTCCTGACCCGTATGGGCGAGAACGTAACCGTCATTGTGAACGGAGATGTGACGCAATGCGACCTGCCAGGCAATGTTAAGTCTGGTCTGGAAGATGCACTGGAGCGTTTTAAATCTTCCTCCCATGTTGGCCTTATTGAGTTTGCGACCGAAGACTGCGTGCGTTCTGAGCTATGCAAAGTCGCACTGGAAGCCTATCAGTAAGGGAAAGCCAGTGACCAAAGAGTACCTGCCACAACAGAAACGTGTCATGGATGAACACGAAGAACTGTGTGGCCGCATAAAAGAACTGGAGGCGTACATTGCCGGCGACGAGTTTGCTCGCCTGCTGTATGTCGACCGCATCATCCTCATTAAGCAGATGGACACGATGAAGGCGTATGACCTGATTCTTCGTGCCCGGATCGCTCGTTTTTAACGTAAGGAAACCAAAATGACCGATATGGATATCGAAAAAGAGATTGTGGCCAAAGGCAAAACGGCCGCGCGTGTTACCCCGGAACGCATTGAGGGCATTATTCAAAGCGAGCATTATTTTAGCGCGTATGATGGAGCTAAATCGGGGGGTGAAGAAGTTGAGCAAATCTGGCACAACAAAGACGATCTGGGAAAAGAATATGAGGTGCTATCTCTTCTAACTTTCTGCGTTCTGGTGCTGCGCAACGGCTTTGTCGTCACCGGCGAGTCTGCGTGCGCCAGCCCGGAGAACTTTGATCCGGAGATTGGACGTAAAATTGCACGCCAGAACGCGATTGCCAAAATCTGGCCCCTGGAAGGCTATCTTCTCAAGCAGCAGCTGCACGAGGTGAAGTGATGAAGGTCGTTATCTACGGACGGGATAATTGCTCATACTGCAAACGTGCGGTCGAGCTGGCGAAGCAGCTGCACGGCCGCGGCTTTGGTGATTACGAATACATCGATATTGTGTCTGCTGGGATCGACAAAGAGAAGTTAAGCGACCTGGTTGGCAAGCCGGTGGAAACCATACCGCAGGTGTTCGTAAATGGTGAGTCTATCGGGGGTTATGAGGAATTTGCGGCGTTGGTGAGTACACTATAAAACAAAAAAGGCCCGAATGGGCCTTTTCATAACTGCTAGCGAATGATTACAGTGGTTTAAAGACCACTTCACCCTTACGTTCAGCTTCAGCTTTAGCGGTCATGAACTGTTTCATCATTTCGACTTTGCTAGCATGGATCGCTTTGAAATCAATCTTACCCTTGTTTTGGGTAGTGTTGTGTTCGTATCGCATAGGAAGCTCCGTCATTTAAGTAAGTTAGGCCACGCTGTCGTGTAAGCCTCTTCACATATCTTTCATATGTGGCTATCAGTTCTTCGCGTTCTGCTGCAAAGAACAAAATTTGTATGCCTTCATTGTCGGCAACTTTGATCATGAAGTCAACTAATGTACCGTAAAGATACTGTAGTTCACTAAGAGTAAGGCTAAAAGAACCTTCAGGTTTGGCAAACACGTTAATTGGTTCTTCGCCAACAACTGGATTCTGTAATTGTTCCTGCTCCCTGTCAAGTTGAATCATGTCGACAAAGCTAACAACGGATACACATAATGTATAAACATCGGCCCCCAACATGCCGTGCATGGTTTCCGCGGCAACAGGATCTAATGAAGGTGGGCAGAAGACTAAACGGTACTGGGCTTTACGATCTTCATTGCCTGAAAAAACAAACTCTATATCTAGGTAGGACAGATCGCCAGGGAGCGAAGCCAAGCCTGGGGTTACTAACTTATGCGAGTGCATCTACCTTGAATCCCTCATTATTAGTATAAGTCGGCGTATTGTACCCTAACCCACCGTCATATGCATGGTTATGCCTCTTTTTAGGTCTGGCCAAAATGATACCCCCAATATTTCCAGATTTAAAGAAATCGCCCTCTAATGATTCCATACCTATTAAGTATGGAATCATTGTACAAAACAGGCTATTTTATGGTTGATCATACAAAAACTTATGCCTAATATACTGTTTATACATACAGTAAAAGGGCTTCACTCAGTGAGTGGACGATGAAAAACACCTTTGATAAAGCACGCGCAACAGAAAACACCTCTCGGGAAGCCATCGAGTACCTCGAACGCGCTTCCGGTTTGTCGGCAATGTCGACCGCCAAATTCGACGGAGACATGTCGTTTTCTTCCGCCTTCATGTTATTCACTCGCTTATCTTTACTGATAACGAGGCGTCGACCTGAAATAGCTGTTCATTGTGTTTTGATACATGTAATGCCGCATATCTCTGAAGTAAAGGTAAGTGATATAAGTAGGGTCTTGGTCAACCAGCTGGTGAACCCGCTGATACTGGAAGGCAAGATCGTCCAAGGCAGACGTGTGTTCTCCCTGATGAAACAGTTCCTGAGCTGGTGCGCCTTTCAGGGGCTGATTGATACATCACCGTTGAATGATATGTCGCTCAACAGAGTTGCCGGTGGCGCAAAGCCAGTACCGCGCGAACGTAAGCTGACCGACGCCGAGGTCTGGGTATTCTGGAACGTCTGGGATTACTTCAATGTGTGCGAAGGCACAAAGTGGGCGGCCAGGCTCTGTCTTGTTGCTGCCAGACGACCCGATGAAGTGCTCCGGGCCAGAAAGGATGAGTTCAACCTTCAACGTGATGTATGGAATCAAGGTACGCGAAACAAATCAGCCAGACAGCACGCGCTGCCGTTAAGCCCATTGATGCGTCAATGCGTGGAAGAGTTGTTCGAGTACGGGAAAGGCAGCCAGTGGCTCGTTCCTTCGAATAAGAAGAAGGGCGTGGATACGCCAATGTCTAAGGTGGCCATCGCCCAGGCACTGAGAAGGATACTAGAACGACCTGAGTTGATGGAGGTTGAGTCATTTACTCCACGCGACCTGAGACGTACAGCGCGTAGTTATTTCCCCGCGCTGGGGATCAATCAGGAAGTTGCTCGTAAGATTATGAACCACAGCCTTGAAGGGATAGATCGCGTCTATGATCGCCACGATTATATGGATGAGATGCGAGACGCCTTGAACAATTTCTCAGCGTACATCGCATCTATCGTTAATCAAACAGACTTAGACGAGATAGACCACAAATTCAAGGGAGATCGTCTAGCCACCGAGCTTATTCGTGTAAATTTCTCACAGTGACTTGATGGCCTCGACCACCTTTTCTGATGCGCCCTGCTGACCGTTAAAACGGTTACGGAACGCTTCTAGAACAAGTTTTTCATCAGCGGAGAGAGGCGCAGTTCCCTCTTCGCGAAAAAATTCGAGTAACTCAGGGTGGCGTTCCTCCAGAACCATCAGCATCAGTCGAACCGGGTCCGCATCCAGCGCTTTAGCTAAAGCTCGAACTTTATCTACCGGCAGAGGGATTTTGCCACTTTTAATGAGAGAGAGGTTGTTGGCGTTCTTGTACCCAACCTCTTTGGCAATGGTGGCCTGACTTTTAGGCGAGATTGTGATTAACGAGTCAATGTAAGCTGCGTAGCGACCTTGTTTGATCTCTGTTTCGTTGGTAGCCATGTAGTGAACCTTGCGTGTTTTGTTTATCTCTGGTAAGTGCTTACTGATATTACAGCAAAGGCCAGGGTTGTAAAGACTTATCTATTTAATTTCGATAGGTACTAAGCCCCTGGAACACCGCTATTATACTATGTTTTTTAGGCAATTTGTCACTATTAGCTTACAGGCAAAAGTAAGACGTATCTGATATAGACGCATTCCATATTGATACAATAGGTAGTAGTATTGCCAAACTTTCAAATGTGTTCAGTTGGATGATATGAAATGAAAAATATAACTTCTAAATTGACCGCCCTTGAGGTTGGACACGCGTATGCGATTGGACTGGATGGCGTGGCGACGATCCTGACGGAATTGGAATCCGAAGAGCTTCCCGTGGAGATGGTTGATACGACGGTTTTCACTTTTGAGCTAAAAAATAAACATTTCACTCTCATCAATACTGGTTGCGGCTCTCTAGCCGTGAGAACCATTTAAAACACATTCCTGCCGATAGAAGCCTGTACGAACAGCTTAGTCGCCTGTTCGTACAGTGATAAATTACGCATATCAGAAAACAAATTGTTTTAATAACAAGGAAATTCTCATGTCCAAAGCCATGACCAGATCTGTGCTGAAAGAGGTACAGGACTTCCGCGACTGCGTAAAACGAGTTGTAGCGATGCTTTCAGGTAAACAGATACCTGTTGCAGAGCGAGGCAATGAAGCATATGTCCGCTACAACCGGCGCGGCGAACCAGTGCTGGTAAATATCCCATCTATACCTGACGACGCATCGCCAACCCTCATGAACGCAGTGCGTGGTTTTCTCGACCATGAGGTAGCCCATATCCTCTTTACTGATCCGAAAGTCGCAATGAAGATGCGCGAGAAAGGAAAGGCTCCGTCTACCGGTCTTTGGAACGCGCTGGAAGACGTTTTTATTGAACGCAGAATGGGACAGGTATTCAACGGAACTCGTCGCAATTTGCTGGCCACACAGAACCTGGTGATCGACAAATACTTCAAGGGCAAAGTGTCAGAGGCGGTTTCAATCTGCCACGGCAACCAGCGTGAATTGTTCCTGAAATTCTTCCTTTGCCCGGTCGTCCGCGCCTGGGATGGCCAAAGCCCTTTCATCGACTTTATGGAAGAACACTGGCACCTCATCGATAAGCCTGTAGCCTTGCTCAAAGAACATGGGATCGACGTGGCCGTTCGCAATATGTCGAACACAGAAGACTGTGTGAAGGTCGCAGCTGCTATCGCCCAAATCATGCAGGATATGAAAGACAAGCCAGAGGGCAAATTACCAGAGCTGAAATCGTCTGCTAGGAAGCCGTCGAAGAGTGAGGACGAGTCAGAGGAAACCCCAGAAGCCGGTGATGAACCGACTCATAGTGAATCAGCACCAAAGCGTACCAAAGGCGAAGACGACGACAAGGAAGAACAAGAAGATGATGCCTCAGAAGAGGAAGAGTCTGGGGATTCTGATTTGCCTGAATCAGTAGATAGGGACTTACCTACAGAAGATAAAGAAATTAGTGATACAGAAAGTAAATATACAGAAGCAGGCGAAGAGGAATCAGGAGACACCCCAGAATCCGATGATGCCGGCATGGAATCAGGTGATTCTGATGACGAAGGTAGTAGTGATGACACTGGCTCTCCAACGCTTGGTGATGGCATTCGCGAAGACGCCGATGACTCCGATGGTTATGGCTCTGGCGCCGCTGGCGATGGTGATAGTGATGACGGCGAAGACTCTGATGCTGGTCACGGGGAGTCCGAAGGAGAAGGAGAAGGAGAAGGAGAAGGAGAAGAGGAAGATGACGCAGCCGATCACACAGACGGCGAAGGCAAAGAAAATGAAGATGCCGCGGAAGCGCCTGAAGACAGTGAGTCAGGTTTTGTTCCCGCTCCGGATGAAATGACTCTGGAGGAAGCACTCAAGGCGCTCGACGAGATGGAAGACGGAACAGGCGAAATGACCGAAGACGCGCTGTCGGCCACCATCAGCAAAGAGCTTATGAGTACCTCACTTTCTGAGTATCGCCCATACGATCGTTCATACGACTTTATCGGGTTGATTGATGAGGCTGAAGAGCATGTAAAGCGCACCAGAAAGACGTTCGGCGCAATCCCAATGCACTCACCGGTCGATCGCTACCGCATGGTTCCGGAAGGTAGAAAACTCTTTGAACTGAAAATCGAAAAACATCTGTCAGCAGGCGTTTCTTCGACTCTGGCCAAAGACCTAGAGCGAGCTATCGCCAGCCGCAACCGAGTTCAGTTTATCCCAGGCCAGAGACGTGGGCGGATACATGGCGCGAACCTGTATCGTCTGGCAATGAACGACGACCGCGTATTCCGCAAGAAAGAAGACCACAGAGCCGTGAACGCGTGCGTCCAGCAGGTGATCGACTTGTCCGGCTCAATGGGCGGCAGGAAGATTCAACTGGCACTCGCCAGCGCCTACACCATTGCGGATGCTCTGGATCGTATCAATGTGCCTAACATCATCACCGGCTTTACCACGTTTGGTAGTCCGGATTATGAAACCATGTCGAAGCGCGGGTTTACTCGTTTCGAGGCGCTAATGCTGCCCATTATCAAAAACTGGAATGAGAAAGCTAACTCTCCAGAGATCCGCGCCCGCATGGGCTGCGTGTGTGAGACGTTCCCCCTGCTCAATAACGTCGATGGTGAGAGCGTCGCGCAGCTGGCGACTCTGTTTGCAGGGCGAATGGAGGACAAGAAGATCATGCTGGTTATGAGCGACGGGGCGCCATGTGCTGCAGGCGATGGGTTCCATCAGCATTTGCGAACCGTCACCAAAGAAATTGAGACGTTGAGTGACATCGATTTGATGGCTATCGGCGTTCTGACCGACGCACCACGGCGTTACTACAAAAATTACGCACTGGTAAACAGCGTAGAAGAGTTAGGGTCGTCAGTCGTCACTGAGCTATCTCGTATCATTCTTGGGTAATAGCTTTACCTGTAAAAATAAGTAATCACTTACTATACAGCCTAATATATTTATATAAGATATACCCCACGAACGACAAACAGTAAGGAAAAACACATGACCGCTACTGCACTACAGCAAGAAGAACATTTGCCGGAAGCCATCGTCTGCAAGTGGTGTGGCAAATCCTTTCATTACCTGAAATCCCATATCTCTATGGGCCGTTGCGAGAACATTCCTGAGTCCGCGAAGGGTCTGGACGTGGACGAAGTGGTGAAAATGTACACCTCTGCGTTTCCGGATGAACCAACGATCTCTCGCACGGCACTGGCCAAACTCAATGAGAAGCGTGCCGAAAAGCATTCAGGCGAAGGAAAAGTAGCGGAGATTAGCGCACATCCAGGCTACGCAGGAACGGTCGAATACAAGACCGAACTGGTGGCCGCGCACGAGCTGCTTGGCGTAACGATCAAAGAGCTGGGAACGCCACGCGGAAAGCCACTACAGGTGACAGTCAACGTCAACACGCCATATCCGGAGTTCGTACCGGAAGCGAAGAAGAACTATGTGTATGGCGACTTCGACCTGATTAAAGACATCTTCATGATGCTGGAAATCGGAATCCCAGGCTATCTCTGGGGTCATGCAGGAACCGGTAAATCTTCTCTTCCTACGCAGCTATGCGCCCTGCTGAATCGACCACTGATCCGCGCCCAGCATACGGCGTCTATGGAAGAAGCGCACGTTACAGGCCAGATCCTCGCTCGCGATGGCTCCACCTATTTCGAGCCTGGTTTGCTGGCACTGGCTATGAAAAATGGCTGGGTGTACCTCGCTGATGAATATGACTTCGCGTTCCCGCAGATTCTGGGTGTGTACCAGCCAGTTCTTGAAGGAGAGCCGCTGATCATCAAAGAGGCAACTCCGGACTGGCGCCGTATCACTCCGCATAAACGCTTTGCCTTCATTGGCACTGGCAACACTAACGGCTCTGGCGACGAAACGGGTCTCTATCAAGGTACGAACATCCAGAACGCGGCGAACTTCTCGCGCTTCGGCATTGTTTCGAACGTGAAGTACATGAGCACTAAGGCTGAAGTCAACATGCTGGCTGAGGCTGGTGTCATCCGCGAATACGCCGAGAAGATGGTGAAATTCGCGAATCTTGTCCGTGAAGGTTATGAACAGCATCTGATCAGCCAGCCAATCGGCCCTCGCGAGCTGCTGCTGTCCGCAAAAATCGGAATGATGCGCGGTGATTTCTCTGCCGGCATCGAAAAGTCGTTTATCAATAAACTTCCATCCACGTCTGCACAGGCAGCGCGTGAAGTGGTTCAGAAGATCTTCGGTTAATCGTGCGTAAAGGATGTTTCGGCTCTCTTATCGCAGCGTCTGAAACTGGCCGGGCTTGTCTGGCGTGTCCGGATAGGCCCGAGTGCCACCAGTCAGCCAAAGAGGTTGCGATTTCGATGTATGGGAAGTTCGTTGGCTTCCCCAATGACAAAATCAAGAAAACCAGAAAGGTAAAAACACATGAAGGCTCTGATGGTCAGAACTGACTTCTCCCTGGGAGAGTCGGCTCTAAAAGCAGAAAACGCGGTGAAAATCGCGAGAGAAGCTGGCTACACCGCTGTCATTTCCGCTGACAGCATGAACATTGCCAGTGTGATCCCCTTGCAGCGTGCCGCTGGCGACGACATGGCGGTTATTTGTGGTGTTAAGCTGAATGTGGTCGACGATCCGACATACGAGCACCGCGCCCGCCTGGCGAAAGAGTCAGGTGGATGTATGGAATCATTGGTACGTGATCGCAGCTACTGCTTCACGGCACTGATAAAGAATGAGCAAGGTTATCGCGACGTGTGCGAACTGATGACCTTAGCCAACAAGCGCGAGCAATTCTACTTTGTCCCGCGTCTGGCGCTTGACCAGCTGGCGGCCGCATATGCCAAAGGCAACATCATCCTGCTGACGTCTGACATTGGCAGTGTATTCCAGCGCCGGGACTTCGCAAAGATTATCGGGACGCTGGTGACAGCTGGAGGACGCGATAACTTCTACAGCGTGGTTTATCCGCACCCTACCCCATTCTACGACCAGATTAACGTCCGGGCGATGAAAGTGGCGAGCGCACTGAAAATAGAGCCAGTGGCATTCTATCCCGCTTATTACGAAGCGGTCGACGACGCTGACATTAAAGACATTGCGCACATGGTTACGAACAACATCAAAATCGACCAGCCGCATCGTCTGCGTATTCCCCACCAGCGAGATAACGCCGTTAATGGTCGCCGCCATCTCCTTGAAGCACTGAAAGCCTTCTCCGTTCGAATGGATGTGCCGGTAATAGCTGCAATGGCCTCAACAACGCAGGACACTATTATTGAAGCCTGCACATGGCGCTGGCATGAATTGCCACCAGCACTGCCCAAGATGGCAGACGACGAACCTGCAACGCTGATGAAGCTGGCTGTCGCGGGGCTGCGCAAGCGTCTTACTACCAAAGAGTTTGGCTACACCCCACCGGCTTCTGAGCACCGTGTGTATGTTGATCGCCTGAAGTACGAAATGGACACGCTGACCCGCCTGGGCTTCTGTGGCTACTTCCTGATGGTGCGCGACCTGATGAATCACAGCCGTGAAACTGGCATTCCTGTCGGGCCTGGTCGTGGTTCCTCTGCCGGTTCTCTGGTGGCGTGGTGCATAGGCATAACCAACGTAGATCCTATCCGTCACGGTCTTCTGTTTGAGCGTTTCATCAACCCTGAACGTCTAGACTTGCCGGATGCGGATCTGGACTTCAGCCAGGCACGTCGTCATGAGGTGATCGAGTATCTGAATGAACGCTATGGCGAAGATTACGTTGCCGGTATTCCGAACTTCACCTATCTGGGCGCCGCTTCTGCGCTGCGTGACACTGCGCGTATTTACGGTGTCGACGCTGCGGATATGGCGGTATCCAAAGAGTTCAAGAACCTGGAAGACGATAGCCTATCTCTGGAAGAGCTGCGCGAACAACTGGCCAGCCTGGACAAATACGCCACGAAAAACCCGGAAGCGTTCAAAGCGGCGTGTAAGCTGCAAAGCCTGATGCGTGGCTTTGGCCGTCACGCTGCGGGGATGATCGTCGCTGGCGTTCCACTGGTAGAGCGCACGCCCGTCGAGCTGCGTGGCAACGCTCGCTGTATTGCGTTCGATAAACGTTACTGCGAGGCGATGGGGTTGATTAAGCTGGACGTTCTCGGTCTGGCAACGCTCGATCTACTGGATAGCGCGAAACGCTACATCAAAGAGAGTACCGGGGAAGACATCAATCTCGATGCTATCCCACTGGACGATCGCAAGGTTCTGGATGGGTTCGCTGCAGGGTACACGCAGGGAGTATTCCAGCTGGAGTCCGGCCCCATGCGCAAGCTGCTTAAAGATCTGGGCGGTGGCATTGAGCCAATGAGCTTCAAAACCGTTGTCGCCACGACCGCACTCTTCCGACCTGGCCCGATTCAATCAGGCATGTTGGACGACTATGTCTCCGTGGCCAAAGGCTTCATGGCTCCACAGTCGCTGCACCCGGTACTGGACGAACTTACCGCGGAAACCAACGGCGTGATTCTGTATCAGGAACAGACGATGAACGCGACACGATTGCTGGCCGGCTTCACGATGGCCGAAGCTGATGGTGTGCGTAAAGCGATCGGTAAAAAGGATATGGAAAAGATGAAGAGCATGGGCGAGAAGTTCGTCGTTCAGGCTCAAGGTGGTTGGATCGATGTTGAGATGGAAGACGGCACCACGCAGCGTATTCACCGCGCGGAACACTTCAAATGTGAGGACGGCGCACTGCGGACGGTCGAAGAAGCGCTGGAGGCAGGTGTGAAATTGCCTATGGCTGCTGTACGCGTTACAGGGTCACAACCGGGCTTGTCTGAGACGAAAGCTAAGGAGATCTGGGATGCCTTCGAGAAGAACGGTGCGTATCAGTTCAACAAATCACACTCCGTTGCCTACTCGCTGATCAGCTATCAGTCTATGTGGTTAAAGACACATTACCCTGCTGAGTTCTTCGCTGCTGCGCTCACCATTCTGGGCGAGGATAAACACCAGGGGCTGGTTAAGGATGCGCTGACCTATGGCATTCGCGTATTGCCACCAGACGTTAACGTGTCATCTAACCGAATTGAGATCCGCACGCTGGAAGACGGCAGCCAGGTTCTGTATGCGCCATTCTCTGCTGTGAAAGGCTGTTCTGAGAATGGTTGCCAAGCCATCATGAGAGCGCGTGAGAAAGTTGGCGGCAAATTCGAGTCACTTGAGCAATTTGAGGAGGCGGTCGAGAAGCGTGCGTGTAACAGCCGGGTACGCGAGTCACTGCAAAAAGTAGGTGCGTTCGCATCGATTGAGCCTGGCAGTCTGCCAGCGACAGATCCGGAACGGCTGCGCGACCAGGCAGAGTTGATGGGCAATCTGGTGATCGACGCTGTAAAAGCCTCTCGACCGTTCGAGATGAACCCTAAGCGCTCTGCTGAAGTGAATGTACTGATGACTCGCATGGCGGCCGAAATGGGTCTGGGAGACGACCTGATTCGCCCAAGCATTGGCATTAAGCCGAAAATCATGGTCATTCTGGACAACGCGAACGGCAATGATGGGCGTACCGGCTACTTCATGGAGAACGGCTACGACGACTTTAAGGCGAAGTTGCTTACTGCAGGCGATCTGCGCATGGGCGATCTCTACGTCACCGGCGTGTGCAAAAAGGTGAAAGACAAAGAAAAGGACTACACCAAAGACGAGATCGGCCAGTTCACCGACTTTATGCGTGAAGAGATCAATCTGGTGCGTCCGACCTATGTGCTGACGTGTGGCAGCCGGGCGACGTCACTCTTCAACAACAAGAGCAAACCATCCGACCTGGTTGGACGCAAAGAGTACCTGCCAGAGCTGGATGTGACCGTTTTCTACGGATTTAACCCGAACATTTTGTACTTTCGCCCAGAGGAAGGCGAAAAGCTGGAAGCAATTCTGGCAGAGGTAGCGGAGACTATTAGCAAATGAATAAAGAGAACACCATGAACGAGGCACAGAAGATTGCACAAGCGCTGGCGGCTATCCCAGCGGATTTTCAGGATAAAGCAGTTGCGGCCACCATGCGGTCGCAGTTCTGGGAGATCATCGACTGCCCGGTCACGTTAGATCTGGCGCTGGCGTTCGCCTGGCTGGATGGTGCCGATAAAGTCAGTCGTCTGCGTAAATGTGCCAGAGCGCTGGCGCTTAAAACGCAAGATCCGAAGGCGTGCCAGTATCTGCTGGAGATTTACGAATCGGATAATCCAGAGGAACAGCTGGAGGCGTTCAAAGTGTTCCGCAATCGGCTGGTGCTGAAGGTGGCCAAAGAGTTTATGGAAGTGAACAAGATTGGCGATGTGAGACAGTACAGGCTGAAACGCCAGACCAGAGTCACGCTATCCAACATTTTTGGTACGAAAGTCGCATAAACAAAAAACCCGCCGATTGGCGGGTTTCATTTATTGGTGGCGTGTTGGTCGGGCGAATGCCGCCAGATCAGCCTTTCACCGTCTGATAATCACATCGTTCTGTCTACTCAGGCTAAAGCCGTCTTCGTTATCGCAGCAAATGGATTACCAGAGTGTATTAGCTTAAGGCTACAACGTTTGCTGCTGCCGGGCCTTTAGCGCCATTCTCGATAGAGAACTCAACTTTCTGGCCTTCATCCAGGGTACGGAAGTCATTGCTCTGGATTGCAGAGAAGTGAACGAACACATCTTTGCTACCATCAGCAGGAGTGATAAAGCCGAAGCCTTTATCAGCGTTAAACCATTTTACTAAACCAGTCATTTTGTTAGACATAGATATTACCTTCTTGATTCGAGAGCCACACAACGCGGCGAATTTGGTCTGATAGAGTGGGACTTACTTGGGCACTTAGGAGGAGACTCACGAAGAAGGGAAATCTGTTGGATAACACCTGAACTACGGACTGCTTTACTAAAACTGCTTTCATAAGGTCTGTCTTGCAAACCGACGCCACTATTAAGTCATGACCTTAAACTTTGTGCAATATTTATTTTTCCATTCTCACAATCTCCCTCCAACTGAACACCTTTCCAGACCCACAGTTTTTGTAGGGATGATCTTGTTTATTTTGGAAAATTTGGGAACATACCACCCACCAACGATGGTACTGAATTAAATCATTTGGTTTTCAAAATGGAGTCCCTGGGTTATGGATAGAATAAAAAACACGCTGATAACAGCGATGTGCTTCGGAATGGTTGGTTGTGCCGGCATGAAGGTACCTGATTATGCCGAGATAAAAACAAGCCCGTACTACTCAGAATGCCGCGAGTTCGCTGCCGATGTGTACAAGAACAATGGTTACAGCAAACTGGCCAACACGGTGATCCTAACAATGGACGACCACAAGGCCCAGGCCATTGTTTCCGGATGCGTAGTGACGATGGGCAAAAATAGTGTTGAGGAAGCAAAGTCCGATCTGAACAAGAAGGCTGCGGGATACGGAATAATCAGTGGAGCTTGTTACGACGCCTCATGTCGTGTTGATACTGAGCAGCAGTTGAAAGCCTACACGCTGGGAAGCTATTACGCGGCATACAAGAAATTCCCTGATCAAATGAAACCTGAGTTTTAAGGATAAAACGATGAAAAGCATGATCAAAACTCTGACTCTGACCGCTACGATTCTCACACTGTCAGGTTGTGCTTTCCCGGATAAGGATGGAGATTACGGCGCTTACGTCTATAACTGCCAGCAGTATGCTTACGGCAAATCCTACGCATTTGAACACAGAGATTTCGCATATAAAGTTTGCAAAGACGCCGCCAAATTTTGGGGAGATGAAGTCCCAGCCTATGTCATCAGGCAAATCAAACTTCACCCGGAGATCCCTGCTGATGAAATCAAATATGCAGCAATGGCCGGTTCATTGGGCAACAACTAACAATAACCAGTTAACGGAGGCATTGCGGCCTCCGTTAATGTTTATTGAAAAAACTGTTCAAGGTCATTTTCTGGTTTTTTCGCTTTTAACGCCCCAGCCTGAACGAAAGTTTTGCATAACTTGGTCGGAATAATATAACCACCATCAGTTGCGCCGTTGTTTATTGCCAAACCAGCATTAACATAACCTACCAAGAGTGGGTCATCATTAGATCTAGAGCTAAACCCTCCTCTTAGGCAAAATTCAGCCAATTGTTCAATATCGAAGGCAGGTACTCTTTCAAGAGCATAAAGCAAGCGTCTCAAAGTGTTGAAATCAATATCTTCCCTGGCAAAAGCCTTGAGGAAAGATGCCACCAACTCTGGTTTTTTCTCACTTTCCATACGGTCAATTATTTCGATCAGACTGGCACCTGCTTTACCGGCGAACTTGTCGTCATCATTCAGACGGTCAGTCATTTCAATACGCTCAGATTCAGTCATCTCCGACAAAGGGTTCAGAAAGTGAACTAATTTATCCGTGAAGATTTGGTCGCGGATATGGCCTGCCGTTTTATATACACCGACCAGCGTATTCACGAAGGGGATGGATTCAAGAGCCTTAGATTCAAGCAAGGCATCAAGACCTAGTTCGACATACTCTTTTCCAAGCTCGACTACAGATTCGGATTTTATGGCGCTGATTAATGCGCGGCCGGGTTTCGTGTCCTTTGCCATTTGAGCCTCTTATTTGGGGACGGTATCCACCATTTTTGTATAGCGACAATAGTACCAAACAGGAGATCTGTATAACCTCCATTTTTTGCCCCAACATGCAACACCCTGCATTACTCATGATAAAATTAACACATCAATGTAAGTGGAAACTTAATACCATGAGCACCGATATCTACGAAAAAATCATGTCCGATCTGGAGTTCGACCGCGACAATCTTGAAGAAGTCTGGCGTCAGCAACCGCGCCTGTTGATGGAATACGGCTCTAAGCTGGCGCGGGCAGAACGCGAGGTCGCAGATGCAAAACTCTCTCTCGATGCGATTGAGGCGAAAATCTACGACAATGAGCGTAAGAACCTGAGTATGAACGGCATTAAGTTTAATGAGTCCGTACTGGAGGCGAAGGTTAGAACCAACCCGCAATACCTCGCAAAGCGCCAGAAACTCGACGATGCCCGGCACATTGCAGATCTGTACAAGCACGCTGTAGCCGCCTTCTCTCACCGCCGCGACATGATTGTCCAGGCGTCCAAAATGGCTATCGTGGAGATTGAACGTTTGGGCGCCGAACGTTTCCACTCTCCCCGTTAATTTATGCTAGATCGTAAGTAAGTACTGATCTATCATTCTTCTCGCTCGAAAGAGCCACGAATAAACGAACGCCCAACGCGCATAGCGCCAATGGCCACAATCACAACAAGGAGAAATACATGTCTAAGTCATTACTTGATCTGCTTAACAAGACCCGTGGCGATATTGCTTCTAAACGTGGCAATAACGTTGATTTGACCCGTCTGAAAGACGGCAATAACTATCTGCGCATTTTTCCGAACAAGGACGACCCGAATGGCGTGTTCTTCCAGACTTTCGGTATGCACTACGTTAAGCATCAGAATGAGGAAGGCAAAGATGTAACCACCGCCTACATCTGCGAACAGCACACCCACGGCCACGCTTGCCAGCTGTGTGAGATGGTTATGGAAGGTCGTGCTCGCTTTAAGGGCAATAAAGCGATGGAAGAGCGCATTAACAGTATGCGTGCCACACCGCGTTATCTGGTCAACGGTGTTCTGTCTGCGCGTGAAGACTTTGCGGATGCAGAGAAATGCCAGCTGATTGAGCTGCCGTCTACGGTCTTCGACGATATCTGCAAAGTGATGTCCGAAGATATTGCGGATGATATCGGCAACCCACTGAGCAAAGAAGAAGGCTATGCGTTCCTGATTAAGCGTACCGGTTCCGGTCGTGACACCAAGTACGACGTATCCCCGAAACGTAAAGTCTACAAAGGCGACATTCCTGAGAAGCTATGGACTACTCAACACGATCTGATCGCATACGCGAACCAGGCTGACGAAACCCGTCTGCTGTCTACAGCTCGCACTATGGGTCGTCTGATTGGTATCGCGGCTCCGGCAGCAACAATGTCGTCTCCGGCCATTTCTTCCGCTGCAAAATCAGCCGCTGCTGAACTGCCAGGCTTTGGCTCTATCACTGGTCATACGGAAGGTGCAGCTGCTGTCGCTACAGCACACACTCCGGCTCCAGAGTCCACCAGCCTGGTTGATGAAGAGATCCTGCGTGCCGCTGAAGCTGAGTTCAAACCGGAAACTAAACCGGAAGAAGTTAAAGCTCCGGAAGCCGCCGCAGCTGCAAGTGCTTCAGCATCTTCTGCCGCTGCATCTGCACCAGCTGACGAAGGTCTCGACGACCTGCTGGCTGAACTGGACGCTCTGTAATCCCATAACGTGACCAGTAAGGCGTCTACGGACGCCTTACTTTTTGGAAGGAGTGTACCGGTGAATTATCTCTTTGTGGACGGTAACAGCCTGGGCTATTACCACCAGCAATCCGACAAATTACACAACGGCGAGATGGAAGTTCAGGCGGCTTTTGGCTTCGTGAAGAACGTTCGTCGTTACGCCTCAATTCTCCATGCCCGGCCAATGATCTTGTGGGATGGATTCAGCGACAAACGTCGCGACTTCTACCCGGAGTACAAAGCGAATCGCGATGACGACCCGGATATGAAGAAGATGAAAGAAGGCTTTGCCATCCAGAAGCCGTACATCTTGAAAATGATGACCGCGCTGGGCGTTAACCAACTCATTGCAAAGGACGCAGAAGCGGACGACCTGGCTGGAATGCTGGTCTCTCGCCTGGCTCCGCAGCCGACCGTCGATCACATCTACCTGCTGACGGGCGATGGCGACTGGCTCCAGTTGGTTCGCGAGAATGTGAGCTGGGTAAGCCTGCGTGAAGATGCCAAGCACAAGCAGATGAACTTCGAACAGTTCGCAGAGCTGACAGGTCTGCCAACACCACGCGCGTTTCTGGAAGCGAAAGCGTTGCAGGGCGATAACTCGGACAACATCAAAGGCGTCGGCGGCATTGGTGATGGTGGCGCGAAAGAGCTGCTTCATGAGTGGGGAAGCGTGGCCGCAATGGTACGCGGCATTAACGACGGTTCCATTGTCATCAATAAGGGTCGCTATAAGACGGCATTCAACAAGCTGGCAAAGAACGCCTTCAACGAGAAGACGGGCTGCCGGATGCTCGAAGCCTTTAAGCGCAACATGATGCTGATGAACCTTATCGACACAAAATTCCCACCCAGCGAAATCGAGTCGATTAAAGGCGCACGCGACATGAATGCCTTCGAACAGATGTGTTACGAGCTGAATTTCCGGTCGTTTCTGGAAGATCTGGAAGTGTTTGTTCTGCCATTTGAGAGGTACTGCTGATGCTGAAATCCATCATTAATGGCGGGGCAACTACGCCAACCATGCTGGCTAAAGAGATTGTCTTCTGCCACGGCGAGCACGCTGTGATGGCGCTGCCGAACATTCTGGGCGCTGCTGGCATTTCTGCAACTGAGCGCGAGTTCGCGCTGGTCAGCGAGCAGGTCGTGAAGATCATCGCTCGCGTCGCCAAACACCTGAACCACGACGCAATCAAGTTTGACGAAGCCGCTGCTTCGAAGCGAATCAACGAATCAAAAGGAGCCTAATCATGGCAAAAGGCAAATCCGCACTGGCACTGGCGCTGAAAAAGAAAATCGGCAGCAATGACGAGATCCAGAAGGTCTCCCACTGGATTGACTCCGGTTTCCCTCCACTGAACAAAGCCATTTCCGGACGTTACGACGGCGGTTTTCCGTGTGGGCGTATCGTTGAAGTCTTCGGGCCACCAAGCGCCGGTAAAACCTTTTTGGCGACGGCTGCAATGGTGTCAGCACAGAAACAGGATGGTCTGGCCGTGTTCCTTGACCACGAAAACAGTTTCGACGTTGGTCTTGCGGTGGCGAATGGCTTGAACGCCGACGAAGATGACGGCCAGTGGGTTTACAAACAGCCGGATACCTTCGAAGACTCCGTCGAGCTGATCGGCACAATCCTCAAGCTGGTGCGCGACGAAGAGCTTATCCCGGAAACAGCCCCTATCTGCATCGTTGCCGACTCTCTGGCGTCGATGGTTCCGAACTCGAAGGCTGAGAAGTTCGACAAGATGGCAGAAGGCACTGCGAAGGACAAAGATCAGCTGAACATGAACGACAACACGGCGCTGGCGCGCGCGACGAGTGCGAACTTCCCTACTCTGGCGCTCTGGGCGCGTAAGTACAACGCGTGCATCATCTTCTTGAACCAGGTGCGTACCAAAATTGGTGTGATGTTTGGCGATCCGACTACGTCTCCGGGTGGCGACTCTCCGAAGTTCTACGCGTCGGTGCGCATCCGTCTGGGTGCATCCGTCATGAAGGATGGCAAAGAGAAGATCGGACAGGACGTTGGCGCCGAGTGCATTAAAAACAAAGTCGCGCCTCCGTTTGGCAAATGCTCATGGAAATTCTACTTCGACCCGACTCGCGGGCTGGACGTCATCGAATCGCTGGTTGAGTACATGCTGGAAGAAGGATACCTGCCCAAGAACGCCAGCGGGCGTGTGGAAATTAGCGATAAGAAATACACCAAATCGCAGATCGTCGAGATGTACCGCGAGAAGCCACTCCCGGAAATCATCGCAGCACTCCAGGCGATAGACGAACGGCGAGCGAAAGAGTCGTCCCCAGCAGAGACAGAAGAAGCGTAATCACAAGGCGTCCAATGGACGCCTTTTTATACTTGAAAATATATAAGTACTTACTTATCATTTCTACACCAAAACGACAAAAGGAAACACATGATCAAGGGTTATCTCATGGCTGTTTCAGCGGTGATATCAGTCTGCTTTATCTACGGTTTACTGGTTCCATCGCTTATCTCAGCTAAAAGCGATCTGGCCTTATTTATCGGACTTGCCATCGCTGTAGTCTTCCCGGTTGCCTTGTTAAAAGCTGGCCGAAGGTATATCAACTCACTCAATAAAACTAAGGAGAAGTAAGTAATGAAGAAAGGTTTACTGGCGGTGGCTTTGGCTGCTATTTGCACAATGGGTCTGACCGGCTGCGATCGCGTGGAACCGGGGTACGTTGGCATTAAGGTAAACAAATTGGGTGAAGACAAAGGTATCGGTGAAGTTGTCGGCGTTGGCCGTCAGTGGACTGGTCTGAATACCGAGCTGTACACCTTCCCCACTTTCAAACAGATGAAAACCTACGATGAGCCGTTCACATTCCAGATGAGCGACGGTACAGCTATCGGCCACAAAATTGGTGTGGCATATCTGGTTAATCGCGACAAAGTAACTACCGTATTCCAGACCTATCGCAAAGGTGTTGATGACATTACCGACACTGATCTGCGCCAGAAGATTGCGGACTCACTGAACCGTCTGGCCAGCCGCATGACTACCGACACGTTCATCGACGGCGGCAAGGCGTCTCTGCTCGACAATGCGCTGAAAGACATTCAGGCAGAAATGTCACCGGTAGGTATTGAGGTTATTAGCCTGTCATGGGTGGGCAAACCAGACTACCCGGACACTGTCATCGAATCTATCAATGCCAAAGTGACCGCGAACCAGAAAACGCTCCAGCGCCAGCAGGAAGTTGAGCAGCGCAAGGCAGAAGCGAACATGCTGCGTGAACAAGCCGAAGGTGAAGCCGACGCTATCCGCAAGCGTGCTCAAGCAGAAGCTGATGCCATCAAGTTGCGCGGTGAAGCATTGCGTCAGAACCCGAACGTCATGGAGCTGGAAGCCATCAACAAATGGAATGGCCAGTTGCCTCAGTACATGACTGAAGGGGCTAATACTCCGTTTATCGCGTTGAAGTAACAGCCTTTTCAAAGATACGGCGTCCACTTGGACGCCTTTTTTATTTCCGTATTATCACCAACAAGAAAACAAATTGGTTACTAATACGGAATTACCATCCGTAGAAGTACAAAGTGACAACGCCACATAGTTGTTCGGCAACGGATGAGAAGGAGATCGGGAATGAAAAATTACAGCGAGATGACGGACTTTGAGATTAACTGCCTGGTCGCGGAAGCCACCGGCCACCGACCGCTCATTTCACAATATGGCTGGAAAGGCTCACAGGAAGGCGATTACACAGCAGTGGTCGCCATCGGCCCGAACGGAGCCGGAACCTTCGACTGGTGTAACGATCCGGAAGATGCGTGGGACATTATTTACCGACACAGAATCGGTGTAATTCCTGCCAGACAGCCCGGTGAGTGGAGAGCGGCCCACAGAAAGGTGGATAGCTCAACGCCACAACATCTGATCCAGAACCCTAACCCTTTCAGAGCGGCAATGACCGTGTTCCTTTTAATGCAGGAGAAAAAGCATGAAGAAACTGTATGACGCGGCCAACGCTGCGCTGGATGTAGTGGATACCGAAATTGCCCAGGGCTTCCCGGAGCCAGAATGGGCGACGCAGCTGCGTGAGGCGATTGCAGAGATGAACGCACCGGAACCTTCAGAAGATGAAGCCGACTGGCAGCGTTTCATCAGAATGTACGCGGAAGAGATTGGCCCGACGCCCACCGCTGAACAGGCCATGCTGCTCAAGTACTTCAAGGAGGCTGGAGAGAATCTGCCGGTTGATGATACACCGCACTGGTTTCACGCCGCCTGGCGTAAGTTCGACGTGATCTACACCCGCGGTCTGGGAAGCAAAGATATGGTCGTCTGGCATCTGATGCACATTGATAAAGCTGTAGACCGCACGCTGGAGAAGTTCTTTCCTCCAGCCTGAACACAATGATTGTGCGCCGCATGGCGCACATTAATATAAATAAGTACTTACCAACAAGTAGAAACACATGAAGATTTTGGTTCGCATTTCAGCCAGCACCGACTATGACGTTTACCCGTTGTTCATGGTCAAGTGTGATGGGCTGAACGATGAAGAAATTCAAGCGGCAATTGAGCGCAATCTCGTTGAGTACACAGGCATGGATGCGGATTCTGTGTATGTCGATGATGACGGTGTTTGTTGGCACAACGGTAGTTGCTGGTACGTCGACGACACGATGCCGGTAAGCGATGAAGACGCGGCTCATCTTGAGCGTATCTTAGGCATCAGCACTTTTGAGTGATATTTACAGCAAAAAATATATAAGTTAGTATCTACCTATCATGAAAACTGTATTAGACACTTTATTACTTATTGTCTCGATAGCTTTTGTGCTCGATTGCATCTTCACCGGAGCAATCCGTAAAGCGCTGGCGCCTGTTAATGGCGCGATGGTTAATGCGCTGGCCGTAGTGCTGGTATTCGACTCAGCATTCGGCGTTATCAAAGGAGTCGTGGCATGAAGAAAATAGCCCTGGCTCTGGCGCTGCTCTCCCTCCCTGTCTACGCGGACACGCACGTCTATGAGTGTGAGATGTCAGTGGCCGAAGTGAAGAACGACGTGATCCGCAATGTCGTCAAAGCCAGCTACGGCGCGATGGTTGTGGACAGCGGCGAACAGTTTTATGTTGTGCGCGATGATCGCGTCCTGTCTTCCCCCTATCTCACCAAACGTAACGGCAAACTGTCTGGCGTGGGTGAAGATAAGTTCGTTTACAACAAATCAGGTGATGTCTACGGCGTTCACGCGAAGAACGCCAGCTATCTTTTCGATGACTGCAAGGAGGTTGGTTGATGGCGGTTACACTGGCAGGTCTGGAAATCGAAAAAACAAGCGGCTACTGGCGTGCCAAAGGGTTTAAGCAACCTGGCGTGCTGGAACGTCTGGAACGTGAGGACGGTGTCATTGTCCACCAGCGTCGCGAATGGCGCATGTACGATCCGGAAACAGGTAAGCTCACGACGAAGGCCGGGACACTCTGGGGTCTGCTGAAGAAAATCCACTGATAACCCTAACCACTGCGGTGAGTAGCCAGCTCACCGCGTGCGTATCCGGCCCATAACCACTGTAGTGAGTAAAACGCCTGCCGTGACATCCGGTATCCACTGTAGTGAGTAAAGTGGAGATTATCGACGTCGCTATCCACTGTAGGGAGTAAACAGGCGTTCATTCGCAGCAAACAACCACTATAGAGAGTGATGGAATGCGCTCTCCAGCGGGTATCCACTATGGAGAGTAAACCTTCACTGTTTTCAGCAGATATCTACTCTCCACAGTGGATAGTAAATCCAGCCAACCGGTTCTGCTCTCCACAGTGGATAGTAAATCCAGCCAACCGGTTCTGCTCTCCACAGTGGATAGCCAATAGCGAAGGGAGCAACGATAACCACTATAGAGAGTGGATTTAACAAGTCACCCAGTGACCACTAACCTCGCAGCCCTTGTTTCATCTAGGTTTGTAACCACTAACATTTATTTCGTTATTTGAGCGCTACTGCCTACAGTGGTTACTATTCGGTAGTTGTTACTCACTACAGTGGTTAGCGGATTTCAGATAAACAAAAGGCTCACTACAGCGGATAGTGAGCCTTTCTACTCTCTACAGTGGTTGGGCTATTTGCGAGCCTTTGCCTTGCGCAGCTCTTCGAGAATCGCCAGTTCTTCCTTGCTCAACATGACCATCTCACCCTCTTTTTCTTCAGGAACAACATCGATAATGTCCTCCTGATCATCACCAGGCAAGATGTCTTCTGGTTCTTCAGGCGCAGCTTTAGTTGGTGGCAGTGCTGGGCGTAATTTCGGCCGCCTATAGTGGATGATGAAGTAGACCGAGCTGCCGCGCTTCACTTCGGTGTAATCGAGATAGCCGATCTCCCGCAGCTGCTCCATCGCCTTCCTGACTGTCGCGTTCTGGGTGTTGGTGCGGCTGGTTAAGTTAAGTCTGGCGCGTAAGCGAGCCAACGAGATTGGTGCCGGGTCAGGAGGCAAACTTTCGATGAAGGTGTAGAGCGCCTGCGCGGATTCTTTTCTGGAGAGTTCGTTGATTGCCCGGAGTTGCAGAAGAACCTTTTTGTCGAACTGGTAGAGTTCGAAAATCTTAGGATCAGCCTGCAGAGAGACCGTGTCGTTCTTGGTGCTGTACTTTGCTGTCTGCACAAGGTGCGTCACGTAATACTCATCAGAGCCTTTACTGCGGAATGAGATCGTGTTTGTGGCGATACGAGTTAGAGAACTGTCCAGGCGCTTACGTAACTTCGCTGACGATCTGGCCGTTGGTATACCACAGAGCCTGACGAACTCGACGAACGGTAACGTGACAGTGTCGCCAACAACCTTGTGCTTAGCGAACGCGTGGATGATGCCAACCCACGTTTTGAAGTCGTTATCCATATCCAGACGAACACCGGAGATCCTTATGTCCTCGTACCCTTCAGCTTTGGCCAGAGACAGCTGTTTGAGTTCAGCAGAGGCGTCCATAGAGACCATTTGCCCCTTTCTGCCCCTGGCGGTCGATTTCAGCGTTGGAACGAAGAGACCAAGACGCATCAGAGCAACGGGCTGAACTGTGTTGTTGGTGTTAGGAACTAACGTAACAACTTCGCCTGTCTTTTTGTCTGTTTCTGAGAATGCTTCAACGATCGCTATGTTTTTATTGCCGTTTTCGCTCAT